>WLNS01000099.1 GCA_009699665.1 Actinomycetota bacterium | reverse complement strand
AGCCGACATGCTGCGCGCCGAAGCTCCGAAGATCGACATCGATGTTCGTCAATCTGATTCAGAACCTGAACTCATGGGTTGGTTGCACGAGGCCATGGACGCACGGACACCGGTGATTATTAATCCCGCGGCCTTCACCCACTACAGCTACGCGCTGCGCGACGCGGTGGCCATGGTGACCGCTGCCGGCATTCCCGTCATCGAGGTGCATATCTCGAATCCGCATGCCCGGGAAGAGTTTCGTCGTGATTCGGTGATCTCTCCCGTCGCCACGGGCGTCATTGCCGGTTTCGGGTTCGATTCTTATCGACTGGCCCTGCTGCACCTGCTCTCTGTGGGCAGCTGAGCAGCCGGGCGGCCGTGCCCGTGATCAGCTTGCCAGCTGGGTTCGCGCTAACCTAGTTCAGAACACGGGAGAACCGGGGCATCCGGCACATCCCCATCGCACCAACACAACGAAATGGGCCCCATGGCATCGACAGCAGACATCAAGAATGGCACGGTGATCAATATTGATGGTCAACTGTGGTCGGTCATTGAATTTCAGCACGTCAAGCCCGGCAAGGGCGGCGCGTTTGTTCGCACCAAAATGAAGAACGTGGTTACCGGGAAGGTTGTCGACAAGACATATAACGCCGGAACCAAGATTGAAACGGCGAACGTGGATCGTCGAGACTTTCAATATCTTTACAACGACGGTAGTGAGTTCATTTTTATGGACAAGTCGAACTACGAACAGATGAGTGTTCCCTCAGCGACGGTGGGAGATGCCGCCAATTTCATGCTGGAAAACCAAGACGTGCAGATCGCTATTCATGAGGGTTCGCCCCTCTACATTGACCTGCCGGCAAGCGTGGTGCTTGAGATCACCTACACCGAACCCGGACTTCAGGGCGACCGGTCGACGGGTGGCACGAAGCCGGCAACCGTCGAGACGGGATTCGAGATTCAGGTTCCCCTGTTTCTCGAAGCGGGAACCAAGGTCAAGGTCGATACGCGGACCGGTGATTACCTCGGCCGCGTCAACGACTAGATCGTGAGTGCCCGCACGAAAGCTCGCAAACGAGCAATAGATATGCTGTTCGCAGCCGACGTGCGCGGCGTTGCCGTTGCAGACATTGTGGCCGATGAGGCTACGCGTGCGGCGAGTGAGCCTGACCGCGAAGTGTCGTGGTTGTATGCGCGCGAGGTGGTCGACGGTGTGATCGACAATCTCGCCGTTATTGATGAGTCGATAACGCGTCACTCGCGAGGATGGACGCTGGAACGAATGCCCGCGGTCGATCGCGCCATCGTGCGTGTTGCCGTGTGGGAGATCCTCTTCAATGACGAAATCCCTCCCCCCGTGGCAATGTCTGAGGCGGTCACGCTCGCGACTGAATTGAGCACCGAAGAGTCACCCGGATTTATTAACGGACTGCTGAGTGCTATTTCGACTGAGTGACCTGTTAGACTCGCACCACAAAGACATCCTTTAAAGCCGTCCAGAGAGGCGGGGAAGGAGGTCAGGGTGACGAGCAACATCGTGATGCAGTCCGCTGACGTAACGCGCGCTATTACGCGCATTGCTCACGAGATTCTGGAATCCAATCGAGGCAGTTCAAACCTTGTGCTCTTGGGCATTCCAACCCGCGGCGTAACACTGGCCAGGCGCATTGCCGCAGCCATCGCGAGCATCGACGGGGTGCACGTTCCGCTGGGCTCTCTTGATGTCACGATGTATCGCGACGATCTTCAAAAGCAGCCTCTGCGCGAACCCGCGCCCACGAACGTGCCAGTGGACATTGAACACGCGACGGTCGTGTTGGTCGATGATGTTCTATATTCCGGGCGCACCGTGCGAGCCGCGCTTGACGCGCTGACGGATCTCGGGCGTCCTGACGTTGTTCGGTTGGCCGTGCTCGTTGATCGAGGCCACCGCGAACTGCCCATACGCGCCGACTATGTGGGCAAGAACCTTCCGTCGTCATCTGGCGAACGGGTCAACGTCTCGCTTTCTGAAACCGATGGCGTCGACTCCGTAGACATTGAACGGGAGGCGCCGTGATTCCCCATCTGATTTCGACGCGCGATCTCTCGCGCGAGCAAGCGATCGCTCTGCTGGACATTTCGGCCGACATGGCCGAGAGCGGCGCCCGAGAAAACAAAAAGCTCCCCGCCTTGCGTGGCAAGACGATCGTCAACCTGTTTTATGAAGACTCGACCCGCACGCGCATATCTTTCGAGGTGGCCGAAAAACGGTTATCGGCCGATGTCATCAATTTTTCGGCCAAAGGGTCTTCTGTTGCCAAGGGAGAAAGTTTCAAAGACACAATCGTGACGCTTCGCGAAATGGGTGTTGATGGCGTGGTGATTCGTCACCCGTCTTCGGGGGCGCCTCACCTGCTGGCCGAACGCGACTGGATTGACGTTCCCGTCATCAATGCGGGCGATGGCACGCACGAGCATCCCACTCAGGCGCTTCTCGACGCCTACACGCTTCGTGCCAAGCGCTGGGGCGATTCAGCGCGGTCGAAAGGACTCGACGGATTGCGCGTTGTCATCGTGGGCGACATTCTGCATTCCCGCGTGGCGCGATCCAATATCTGGCTTCTGCACACGCTGGGAGCCACAGTTACTGTCGTCGCGCCACCGACGCTTTTGCCGCCGGGACTTTCGGAATGGCCGGTCTCGGTGAGTTATGACTTGGATGCCGTTCTTGCGCAGCCCTGCGATGCGGTGATGATGCTGCGCGTGCAGAGCGAGCGCATGCGTGCCGCGTATTTTCCCAACGCACACGAGTATTCGGCCGGCTGGGGTCTGACGCTCGAGCGATTCCACCGACTGTCACCCGACGTGATGATCTTGCATCCCGGTCCGATGAATCGTGGGTTCGAGATCTCTTCGGCGGCAGCGGATGCCACGCAGTCGCTGGTTTTGGATCAGGTGGCTAACGGCGTCTTTGTTCGAATGGCCGTTCTATATTCCGTTTTGACGGGCACGGAGGTTATGTCATGAGCAGTTCGGTTCTGATTTCTGGCGCCACAATCGCAGACGGAACGTCGAGTGACATTCTTGTCGTCGACGGCCTCATCGCGAAGGTCGGAAAGGTCTCCGACAAGACTGACCGCGTGATTGACGCGACCGGTCTGCTCGCCCTACCCGGGCTGATAGACCTGCATACGCACCTGCGCGAGCCTGGATTCGAGCAGAGTGAAACAGTTCTCACGGGCTCTCAGGCGGCAGCGAAGGGCGGCTTCACCACGGTGTTCCCCATGGCGAACACGTCACCGGTCGCCGACAACGCCAGTGTCGTCGAGCTCGAGCAGTCGCGCGGTATCGAAGCCGGCTATGTGCAGGTGCAACCGATTGGTGCTGTGACGGCCGGTTTATTGGGAACTCACCTCGCCGACCTCAGAGGCATGGCGGACTCACGCGCTCGCGTGCGCGTATTCAGCGACGACGGCAAATGCGTGCACGACCCTCTTGTTATGCGGCGCGCGCTGGAGTACGTCTTGGCCTTCGACGGTGTCATCGCACAACACGCTCAAGAACCTCGACTGACCGAACAGGCGCAGATGAACGAGGGCGAAATTGCCTCCCGCTTAGGTCTTGCCGGCTGGCCTGCGATTGCCGAGGAAACCATCATCGCTCGCGACGTCTTGATCGCCGAGAGTGTCGGGGCAGCGTTGCACGTCTGTCACCTGTCAACCGCCGGTTCCGTCGATATCGTGCGCTGGGCGAAGGCTCGCGGAATTCGCGTCACTGCCGAAGTCACACCACACCACCTTCTGCTCACCGAAGACCTAGCCGTGTCATACGACGCCAGATACAAAGTGAATCCTCCACTGCGCAGGCAAGAGGATGTGCTCGCGGTGCGAGCTGGACTGGCCGACGGCACTATTGACATTGTGGCCACTGATCACGCCCCTCATCCCAGTGAAGACAAGGAGTGTGAGTGGGACGTGGCCGCATTTGGCATGGTGGGTCTCGAATCAGCTCTGTCGATCGTGCAGCAGACCATGGTTGAGTCTGGTCAGCTGTCGTGGGCTGACGTCGTGCGCGTGATGAGCAGCATGCCGGCCCGGATTGGACGGCTGCCGTGGTCGGGTCTCGCGGCCGGCGCCCCGGCCAGCATCACGCTCGTCGACCCGACAGCGCGCTCGGTGTTTAGCGTCGATCACCTCGCCGGAAAGTCACAGAACTCGCCGTACTTCGGCCGAGAATTACCCGGCCGAGTCGTGCACACAATGTTCAACGGTTATCTGACCGTCGAAAACGGTCAGCTGGTCGACGCAGAAACAGTGGCCTCTGCCGCACGTCTCCGTGTCGCTGCAGGTCTTGTCAGAGGTTTGAACGAGGAGCGACACGATGGATAAGTTACCGGGCACTCTCATTGCCATCGCGCTGATTGTTACGGTGCTGATCTTGATGGGGTTGGGTTGGCGCCGCAGGCGTCGTCGCGATGAGAACCTGATTCTCGGGTCGAACATTGATGTCGGGGACATTATTGGCTCGTATCGAGCACTGTATGTTGCCACGACATTTCGCGGACGACCGCTCGAGCGCATCGCGGCGGCGGGGCTTGGCTTTCGCGCCAGGTGTCAGATATCAGTGGGAGCGAAGGGTGTGCTGTTGACGCTCGCTGGAGAACGTCCGTTCGGAATTGGGCGCGATGACGTCGACGGTTACGACACAACAAATGTGGCCATCGACAAAGTTGTTGAACGAGACGGCCTGGTCGTTCTGAACTGGAAAATTGCACAACCCGAGGGGCCTCTCGACGTCAGCAGTTACTTTCGCCTGCCCCTTGTTGATCGCCAGCCCTTGTTTACAGATCTCTCTTCGCTCGACCACTCATCTCAAAGGAATCCTCAGTGACGTTAACGTTTGCCCCCGCTGTTCTTGTGCTTGAGGACGGCTCGCGATTTGACGGCTTCTCTTTTGGCGCTGAGGGGAGAACTTTTGGTGAGCTCGTTTTTGCCACGGGAATGACCGGGTATCAAGAAACACTCACGGATCCGTCATACGCGGGTCAGATTGTAATGATGACCGCCCCGCACATCGGTAATACCGGCATGAACGATACCGACATGGAATCGAAGCAAATTTGGGTATCGGGTTTTGTCGTGCGTGACCCCTCGCGGGT
>WLNS01000098.1 GCA_009699665.1 Actinomycetota bacterium | reverse complement strand
GTCGGCGGCGATCTCGAGTATGCCGACGAGGTCACCCTTGGCCGCGCGTTTGAGGGCCGCACCACAATACAATAGGTATTTCGACGCCCATTTTTCGGCTTTCTCCCCCCTAGTAATCGAGGAAAAGCGTGAGCTTAATCGTGCAGAAGTTTGGCGGGTCATCCGTCGCGGATGCCGCCAGCATCAAGCGTGTCGCCGCGCGCATTGTCGAGACCAAGCAGGCCGGAAACGACGTCGTCGTCGTGGTCTCGGCCATGGGCGACACGACTGACGAGCTTCTTGAGCTCGCTAATGAAGTGTCGCAGACGCCTGCCCCGCGAGAAATGGACATGCTTCTCACGGCGGGCGAGCGCATTTCGATGGCTCTCGTCGCAATGGCCATTCGGGGCCTCGGCCATGACGCACGCTCGTTCACAGGCAGTCAGGCGGGCATGATTACCGACTCGAAGCACGGTGCGGCCCGAATTGTCGACGTCACTCCGGGGCGAGTAAAGGATGCCCTTTCAGAGGGCGCCATCGCCATCGTTGCGGGTTTTCAGGGATTCAACCGGGACTCCGGTGACATCACGACGCTCGGGCGCGGGGGTTCTGATACGAGCGCGGTTGCGTTGGCCGCGGCCCTCGACGCCGATGTTTGTGAAATCTTCACTGACGTTGACGGCATCTTCACGGCAGATCCGCGCGTCGTACCGCGCGCACACAAGATCGACCGCATCACGAGCGAAGAGATGCTCGAACTAGCGGCCACCGGAGCCAAGGTGCTTTACATCCGCGCGGTCGAATTTGCCCGGCGTCACGGAGTGACCATTCACGTTCGTTCGTCGTTCAATCACAACGAGGGCACAATTGTTTATAACCCCAAGGAGGGAGTCGAAGTGGAAGAGCCCATCATCACCGGTGTCGCCACCGACCTGAGCCAAGCCAAGGTGACCGTCGCCGGCGTGCCTGATGTTCCCGGTAAGGCCGCCGAGATTTTCACCACCATTGCCAATGCCGGCATCAACATCGACATGATCGTGCAGAACGTGTCGGCCGAAGAGTCCGGCAAGACGGATATCTCATTCACCCTGCCAAAGACCGAAGGGGAGGCAGCGATTGCTGCCCTCACGGCCGATGAGACGCTCATCGAATACACCGACCTGAAGTATGACGATCAGATTGGCAAGTTGTCGGTCGTGGGCGCCGGCATGAAGACGAATGCGGGGGTTTCTGCTCAGCTGTTTACCGCCCTTTTCAAGGCCGGCATCAACATTGAAATGATTTCAACGAGCGAGATTCGCATCTCAGTTGTCACGCGCGCCGATATCGTCAACGCGGCGGCGGTCGCCGTGCACAAGGCTTTTGATTTGGACTCTGACTCAGAAGCCGTCGTGCACGGGGGAACCGGTCGATGAGCCTGATTGCCGATACCGGCGTCAACGTTGCCGTAGTAGGAGCCACGGGCCAGGTCGGTGCCGTCATGCGCCGCCTCCTCGACGAGCGCAACTTTCCCGTGCGCGAACTGCGGTTATTTGCGACGTCCCGTTCCGCGGGTCAGGTTGTGAACTTTCGTGGGCACGACATCGTGGTGGAAGACATCGAGACAGCAGACCCCTCAGGCCTCGACATTGCGCTCTTCTCCGCGGGGGCGACGGGATCCACCGCACACGCACCACGATTCGCCGAGGCCGGCTGTCTGGTCATTGATAACTCGAGCGCCTGGCGCATGGATGCCGATGTGCCGCTCGTGGTGAGTGAGGTCAACCCCCACGCCATTGACGAAGCGGTGAAGGGCATCATCGCCAACCCCAACTGCACCACCATGGCGGCCATGCCCGTCATGAAGGTGCTGCACGGTGCCGCGGGACTCACCAAAATGGTTGTCACCACATTCCAGGCTGTTTCTGGATCGGGTCTGGCCGGCGCAGAGGAACTTGACACACAGGTGAGAGCAGCGATGACTCAGGGCAACCTGATTGATCTCGTGCACGATGGCAGCGCCATCAGCTTTCCGGCGCCGGTGAAATACGTGCGCACGATTGCCTTCGACGTTGTGCCACTGGCCGGCTCCATTGTTGACGATGGATCGAACGAGACCGACGAAGAAAAGAAACTGCGCAACGAGAGCCGAAAGATTCTCGAACTGCCTGAACTCAAAGTGTCGGGAACGTGCGTGCGCGTGCCCGTATTCACCGGACACAGCCTCAGTATTAACGCAGAATTCGAGCGACCCATCACACCGCAAGAAGCTCGCACCCTGTTGGCAAACGCCCCGGGCGTGGCGCTCGAGGAGGTGCCGACACCGCTGCAGGCAGCAGGTGCCGACCCCACCTTTGTGGGCCGCTTCCGACAAGACGAGACGGTCGACGACGGCCGCGGACTGGCGTTCTTTTTGAGCAACGACAACCTGCGCAAGGGCGCCGCCCTGAATGCGGTGCAAATTGCCGAGATTATTGCGGCGTCGCGCCTCTAATCATTGGGTTGTTGCCGCTGCGCTTTCCCGGTGGGTGGCAGGAGCAGAGACGTCGAGAACACTCGTGCCCGCGTAAACTGACACGGTGACTTCGAAGCCCGTAGACGTCGCCCTTATTGGCGGCGGAATCATGAGTGCCACCCTCGGTGTGCTCATCAAGCAGCTGCAACCCGAGTGGACCATTCGCATTGTTGAAAAGCTCTCGGATGTTGCCCGAGAAAGCTCAAACCCCTGGAACAATGCCGGAACCGGCCATGCGGGGTTGTGCGAACTCAACTACATGCCCGAGGCGCCCGACGGATCGGTAGAGCCCACTAAGGCCGTGGCCATCAACGAGCAATACCAGCTGTCTCGCCAGTTCTGGTCATACCTCGTCGAGCAGAAGATGCTCGATACGCCCTCGTCTTTTATCAACTCCTCGCCGCACATGACTTTCGTCTGGGGCGAAAAGAACGTCGCCTATCTTCGCCGCCGCTTTGAGGTGCTCAAGAACGAGCCGCTCTTCGCCGGATTCGAATACTCCGAAGACCCGGCGGTTATCGCCGAGTGGTCACCCCTCGTGATGCAGGGACGAAACCCCGACCAGCCCATTGCGGCCACGCGTATCGCGTCGGGAACCGACGTTGACTACGGGGCACTCACGCACCAGCTCATCGACCTGCTCATTCAAGACGGGGTGGCGCTGAAGCTTGAGACCAACGTCACATCGATTCGTCGTCATAAAGACGGGCTCTGGCGCATTCGAACGCGCGATGCCGTGGGCAACACTCCCGGCTTTTTTGATGCACGTTTTGTGTTTGTCGGCGCGGGCGGTGGCGCTCTTTCGCTGCTGCAGAAGTCGGGCATTCCCGAGGTCAAGGGCTTTGGCGGATTCCCCGTGTCGGGTGAGTTCTTGCGCACGAGCAACCCCAAACTCGTTGCCAAGCACAAAGCGAAGGTCTATGGCAAGGCGGCCGTGGGGGCGCCCCCCATGTCGGTGCCGCACCTCGACACACGAATGGTCGACGGTGAGGCATCCCTCTTGTTTGGCCCCTACGCCGGATTCAGCCCGAACTTCTTGAAGAACGGGTCAGTGCTTGATCTTCCGCTGTCGATTCGGGCACACAACCTGATGCCCATGATTGCCGTGGCCTTTACCAACCTTGATCTGCTGAAGTACTTGATTTCTGAAGTTTTCGCCGGGCCGAAGAAAAAGCTTGATGCGCTGCGGGAGTTCTTTCCCAATGCGCAGCCCGAAGACTGGCATCTCATCAAAGCTGGCCAGCGCGTGCAGGTGATGAAGAAGGATCCCGCTAAAGGCGGTGTGCTGCAGTTTGGCACCGAGGTCATCACTAGTGCGGATGGTTCGATGGCGGGCCTGCTCGGTGCGTCACCCGGTGCGTCCGTGGCGGTCGACATCATGCTGGATGTGCTCAAACGCTGCTTTCCCGACAGGTTCCCCGGCTGGGAAAAGAAGATTCGCACGATGGTTCCCCACTACGGCACCAAGCTCAACGCCGACCCCAAGAAGGCCAAGGCCAGCCTCGCTGCGACGGCAAAATCGCTCGGGTTGACGGCCTAGCTTCTCGCTCAGGGTTTGTCGCTCGTCGAGTAGCCAACTATGTTGGCGTATCGAGACGTTGGGTGGGGTTTGTCGCTCGTCGAGTAGCCAACTATGTTGGCGTATCGAGACGTTGGGCCGGGATCAGGTAAACCTTGCGAATGTGATCCGGCACGATCCACCGCGTCTTCGCCCCTGCCGCCAAGCGCACGATGTCGCCGGCTTCCACGGCAAGAGGCGCGATGTCACCGTCGGTGAACTCTATGGTCGCCCCGCCCGAAACAACGATGAACACCTCATCGACCTCGGTGTCGGTGCTCACGCCCTGCGTGTGCTCCCAAATGCCCATCGAGACGCCGGCAAAATCTGCCAGCTCGAGAATGCCCGTTTCGGGTGATCCGGATTCGATCTGATCCGGCGACAGGGAGACCCTTGCGAGGGACTCTTTTGATGCCGACGCGATTATGTGCGCCGCACTTTTCTTCTCTGCGCCCTGACCACTCATGAATCGAACCCCATTCCCATCGCGTCGAGGGTGCGCAGAAAAATATTGCGCTTGCCGCGGTTGTGGTCTGCCCGATTCATCGACCACCTCACGAGATTTATGCCCAGTGAGGCGAGCGGCTCCGGAGGGAACGGCGTCGGGCGCGACGAGACCATCTTTGGGCGCGTGCGCTCTGTTTCGATTCCGTCTAACCGGTCCAGCATCACGTCAGCCGCAAAACGCGTGGCGCCCACCCCCAGGCCGGTGAAGCCGAGGGCGTAAGCGATGCGGTTCTTACGGGCCGTTCCGAAGAAGGCGCAGAAGCGCGAACTGGAATCAATCGGCCCAGCCCAACGATGCGTGAAACGAACGCCGGAGAGCTGCGGAAACGTGGTGAAGAAATGACTGGCCAAGAGTTCAAAACTCTCCCGCCTGTCTTCGTAGACAGCGCTCACGCGACCGCCAAAGTGATACACGGCGTCGTACCCGCCAAACAGGATTCGGTTGTCAGCTGTGAGTCGGTAATAGTGAAATTGGTTTGACAGATCGGATACGCCCTGTCGAGCTGACCAACCGACGCTTTTCATCTGTGTGGCCGAAAGGGGTTCGGTCGTGAGCACGTAGTCGTACACGGGCATGGTCATCAGAGCGTT
>WLNS01000097.1 GCA_009699665.1 Actinomycetota bacterium | reverse complement strand
TCGGCCTAACATGAGTTCCATGGAAAAATCCCCCAGGCGCCTGCTCCTCGTCGAGGACGAGCTCCTGACAAGGCGTTTGCTCACGAGCGAACTCGAAGCCTGGGGCTTTGAGATCGAGTGCGCTGATTCTGTGGTGGAGGCCAAGAAACAAGTGAAGCGATTCGACCCGGATATCGCGGTCATCGACATTGGGTTGAAGGGTCACCTCAACGGTTTGCACTTTGGTCAGTTTCTGTCCATTCAGCACCCAGATATTGCACAGATCTTTCTCTCCGCACTCGACCTCTCGACCGACACGATGGGTCAGGGGTTGGGCCTGCCTGCTGGCGCAGGGTTCGCCAATAAGCACGTCATCGGAGAGACAGAGCTCTTGGTTGAGGTCATTGACCAGGTAGTGAGAGGCAAGAAAGTTGCCATGCAGGAGGCTGGGTCGGTGCTGTCGCCACTCGAGGGGCTCGGCAAGAAAGGCCATCGTGTCATGGAACTCGTTGCGAGTGGCTTCAGCAACCAGTACATCGCTGACCAACTGGGTGTGACGCAGAAAACCGTCGAGTACTACGTCGACCAAGGCTATAAAGCCCTGGGGGTGGACACGTCAGCACACCGCAACGCCAGGGTCGACGCCGCTCTTCGTTACCAGGAGCTCTCTGACTCGGGTAGTGCCGGTGAGACCACGGTGTAGGCATGAGTGTGCTTCGCCGCTACCTCACCACCGCCAACTATCTCAGCTGGCCCGTGGTTGTGGCCAGCGCCGGTATCTTGCTGAGTGGGCACTTCTCTGACACTCCGCTCAATGGCACTGAGAATGTGCTTGAACGCGCCGGTGTGCTTGTTGTCAGTCAAGCGATCTTTTTCCTCGCGCTCTGGGGGTGTGATCGACTCTTCCTCCGACGACTCCCCGAGTCATATCGATGGCTCGCGGTCTGGGCGACCATAGCCATCTTGGCGGCGGTCTGGGGAATACTTTTTACCTGGGTGCTCTGGCAACTGGGCTACACCCCCTCTTTCAATTTCGCTCCGCGGATTAGTGGCTGGCTGTTGAGCCTCGCTTTGCTGACGGTGATTGTCGCCATGATCTATGGCCTTTTCGCCGAGAGCGCCGCACACCGACGTCAACGAGCTGACATCGCAGCGCGAATCAGACAGTTGCACTCGATAAGCGCTGAGCGTCAAGATGCCGATGCCGCAGTCATCGCAGATATTCGCGCTCAACTCGAAGAAACCCTCGCCCTGGCGCCGCCTGACTCCCCAGATAAGACCCTCAGCGCACTTCGGGCAGCTATCGACGAAGTTATTCGCCCCGTTACCCGGGCACTCCGCGAGCAGGTTGCCGTGCCCGAACTTCCTGGGGCGGGCAGAGCCGTGCCGATTTACTGGCGCAGGATCGCGAGAAGGTTTGGGGATTACCCGGCTGTGGCCGCAGTCGCTGGCGCGTTGCTCTTTGCGGTGTCCTCATTTCCCACCGTGAGCAGGGTGATGGGCCTTGGGCCGGCGTTTGTTGTGCTCTCACTTGTTTGCGCGCAACTGACAATCACGACGCTGATCCTCAGCCGACTCAGCCGATTCCTTCCCAACCGCATGAGATCAGTGGCATTACCACTGGTGTTGATCGTATCGGCGGGCTTGGGCGCGGTTGTTTTTCAACCTCTGATCCCCTGGGAGCAGCCGCAAACGTATTACCTTGCCTTTATCCTCCGTTTTGTATTGTTTGGCTTCATCGCCGACGTGATGGCCATTGCTGTCGATGAGAATCGGCGCACATCGCTATTGATTGCCCGGAATCAAGCTGACGTGGAGTGGGCGGTCGCCCGGGCAAATGAGGTGCTCCACTACCAGAGGCAGCTGATCGCCACCGTGCTGCACGGTCGCTGGCAGGCAGTTCTCGTTGCCGCGGCCGCTCGCTTACGAATTGCGCTGCGTGATGGCGCGAGCGCCGAGGAGGCGGTTGCGCTCGCCCGGGCTGAGGCAAGCACACTGTCGCTGAAGGATTTTCATCGGGAACAGGCGCCCCGCTCGATTGTCGACGTAGTTAATGAGACTGCTTCGTTGTGGGAAGGGGTGGTCGACATCTCTTGGGAATCAGAGGGGGACATCGTCGAGCTCGTCGATGCCGACCCGGTGTGCGCCAAATTGTGTGGGGAACTCATTCTGGAAAATGGCACGAACGCGATCAAGCACGCAAGCGCGACCACCATCTCGGTCTCTCTCTCCAGGGTCGACCACCGGGTGGTCCGCCTTGTTGTTCGCAACAACGGCGAGCCCTATCACCCTGGTCAACAGGGATACGGTTCGAGTTTGCTGGACCAGTCCTGCGTACGTTGGAGCGTTGAGACTGCTGGCGGGGACACGATTATTTCGGCCGATATACCCTGGAGCACCGCAGAGAATCCGATGCCAGAGTGAGAAGTTCTCTCACCCCCGACTTCACCGCACGAAGGCCCTTCGGGTTTTCCCTAAAATCCTCATGCGTGCCATCGCCCGTTTGTTAATTTTACCTCGTACCTATCCCCTAGGCGAGGAAATCTCGGGATGTTCGGCAAGTTACTCACTCGCACGGCGCAGACAGTAATAATCATGATGCTGTCAGCGGTTGGTGTTCTCGGTTTTTCCGCAGCGGCGCATTCTTCGCCCATCGTCGGGGCGATAAATGCGGGACTGAGTGGGACCGGCAGCAAAGACATCGTCGCCGCCGGAGCAAAACTATTTGTGCTCAACGGCTCTGATATCAAGGTGATTGACACGTCAGTGAGCCCCCCGACGGTGAGCACCATATCTTTCTCTAACCCTGGTCTTGATGGGACCCTCAATAAAGGGGTTTATGTTGGGACAGACCAATCCGTTTGGGTCACGAGCTACGGCATGGGCAGTTCAGGAACTGTGCGCGAGGGCGGAGAGGTTATTCGCATTGATGCGACAACCAACACGGTGACCCACCGTTTCTGTTCGAGAAGCAGCACAGGAACATGCACGTTGTCCTCATTGGAGGGCGCAATGGGAATCACGACTGATGGTTCTAACGTCTATGTTGCGATGCAAGCGTTCAACGACAGCAGAGACAGCATCCTTGTCTTCGACACCGGCTACCGTCTGGGTGGGCCCAACGTCCAGCCGTCGAGGCTCGCCAATTTGGCCTACACCGTTGTCAACAGTTCCTCGCCAGCGAGCCCCGGAACCGATTCCCCTGCCTGGCTCGCGATTTCGGGGAACATTCTCTACATTTTCCAGGAAGGCCCCCCGAACACAAATGCGAATGTGGTTCGGTTTGTGCTTGGGTCTAGCCCTGTCGCGCAGACCTATTTCAGCACAGGCGTTATGTCCGCCACTTTTGCGAGGACAGGTCCGGATGGATTTGTCTACTTTGGTAACGCGGACATTGTGAAACGAATTGACGCTGCAGGGGCAACGACAACTGTTCGTTCAGCTGCCAGCGCGGGAACAATCGGGGTGGCCTTTACCCCGGAGGATCATCCTGATGGTCGATGGCTTTTCACGGCTCAGACTGGTGGAGTAAAAGCCTTGTTGCGGTCCAGTCCATTCACCGAGGTGGGTTCAGTCTCGGGCCTCACGAATCCCAAAGGGGTTGGCGTCTTGGGGGACTACCTGTATCTCGCAACGACTCCGACCGTTACGCAAATTAGCCTTAATCCGACAATTGCGACGTCAGATCGAGTCTTGAACCTCGACACCGTGTCCACTATTGACAGCCCGCCGATCGAATCTTTCTGGACGAGTGTTGTCTTCGAAAGCACCACCCTGCCGGCAGGCTTAACGCTCGATCCCTCGACAGGAGCGATTTCTGGCACTCCGACGTCAGTAGGTGACACAGTCGTCACCATAACTGCGCGAGGGTCCAGCATGTTTACCCGTTCGTCATCCTTCACTATTTCTGTGGTCGGGCCCACTACTCCTTCGCCTCCGGGGTCTGCCGACGCAGACCCCAATAAGCTTGCTGCCACGGGAATCAACTCCGGCACGGCGCTCATCGTTGGTCTCATCGCCGCAGGCCTCGGCCTCGCCGGTGCTGCCAGCATCGTGATTGCTCGTCGCAAGCTCACCTAGTTACAACGAGCGACATTCGAGGGTCATCGCCGAGAGGCGGTGCCCCTCGGTCGTCAAGCCTGGCGGCTTGGACTGCAAACTAAGCCTGACGGCTCGGGCGCAGCTCTTTGGGCAGCGAAAAGATCAGGTCTTCTTCAGCCGTCTTGATCTCAACCACGTCGTCGTAGCCACCCGTTGACAGCAGGGCCAGCAGTTCACTCACCAGTTCTTCAGGAACCGACGCGCCACTCGTGACCCCCACGGTGGCCGCGCCGCGCAACCACTCGGGGTCAACCTCGTTGGCGTAGTCCACGCGGTAGGCCTCACGTGCGCCGTACTCTTTGGCGACTTCGACGAGACGCACCGAGTTCGACGAGTTGGCAGAACCCACCACAAGCACCACGTCGGCATCCGGCGCCACCTTCTTGATGGCCACCTGACGGTTCTGTGTGGCGTAGCAGATGTCATCGCTGGGCGGATCTTGCAGGTTCGGAAAGCGTTCGCGCAGTCGGGCGACGGTCTGCATGGTCTCGTCGACCGAGAGCGTCGTCTGCGAGAGCCACACCACGTTGTCGGGGTTCTTGACGACCACGGTGTCGGCGGCGGCTGGTCCGTCAACAAGAGTGACCCGGCCGGGCGCCTCACCCATGGTGCCCTCAACTTCTTCGTGACCGGCGTGACCAATAAACAGGATCTCGACGTCGTCACGATCGAAGCGCACCACCTCGCGGTGCACCTTGGTCACCAGCGGACATGTTGCGTCGATGGTCTTGAGACCGCGCGCGTCGGCCGCGTTGACCACGGCGGGCGATACCCCGTGGGCGCTAAAGACCAGTCGCGAGCCCTCGGGCACCTCGTCAACCTCGTCAACAAAGATGACACCGCTGGCCTCGAGCTCGGCCACCACGTGCACGTTGTGCACAATCTGCTTGCGCACGTAGATAGGAGCGCCATACGTCTCGAGGGCCTTCTCGACCGCAATCACCGCGCGGTCAACTCCGGCGCAGTAACCGCGCGGGGCGGCAATCAACACGCGCTTGGCGTTCGTCACGGTGTCGTCGGTGAGCAATTGCTCAAGCGTAGTGGTGGTACCGCCGCGACGCGGCAGCCCTAAGCCCACAGATGAGT
>WLNS01000096.1 GCA_009699665.1 Actinomycetota bacterium | reverse complement strand
CTCGCGTCGTGCGCCAACTTGAACAGGCGCGTGCGTTCGGGTCCCGTTTGAGTCGCCGACTGCAGGTACATGTCGATGTCACCAACAATTTCGGGGTTGTGAATATCTGCCTCGTTGGGCAGGGCCATCAGACCCGAGGCAGCAAACTTGCGGATGATCTGCGGAAACCTCTGTGAGATCTTGGGATACCAGTTGCGCGCGGCATTCAGAGCAGGCCAGTAGGGCACCATCATTCCGGCCTCGTTGAGCTCGGCCTTGGCTTCCGACGTGGTCATGAGCGCCTTGATGATTTCAACGTCGACGATGAGTTCGGCGAGATCGACCTCAATGTGCTGGAATCCCTCGATGCCGATTGACTCGGCGATTTCGCTCGCCAGACCGAGAAAGAACTCTGCCTTGGCAATCGTGCGGGTGACCACCTGGTGCGTCATCAGCGCGGCGGCACCCGTCTCGGCATACCACGCGTTGCACAGTTCGGGATGACCGAGCAGGAAGACGCGGTCGTTGGGAATGAACACGTTGTCGAAGATGACCACACAGTCCATCTCTTCGTAGCGGGCCGCGAGGGGCTCGTCGAAGAGGTTTCCGGTTTGATCGTACGACACGCGCGAGATGTAGCGCAGGCCCGGTGCGTCGTTAGGGACGGCGAAGGCATACGAATAGGGAGCGTCGGCGGGGTCGCCGCGCAGAACCGTTGATGGAAAGACGAGCATCTCGTCGGCGATGGGGGCAATCGTAGCGAGCATGCGCGCACCAGAGACAATGATGCCGTCTTCGCGCTCTTCGATGACGCGCGCGGCCAGCTGACCGCCACCCTGCTCGGTGCCCTTGACGGCACGGTTTACCTGTGGCGGAATCAGCGTGTGGGTGGCCAGGATGTCGTTGTCACGGCACCACTCGTAATACTTCTCAATGCGCTCACCAAACTTGGGGTCAGCCTTCGCAAAGAAGTCCTTTGCCGTGCTCAGGGCGGTGAGTGATGAGTTCATGTAGTCGCCCGACCGGCCCAGGAATCCATTGGAATCTTGAGCCCACAGGCTCATGCCCGCGCGGCGACGTTCAAGATCTTCACGCGTCTTGGGCACCATGAACGAGGTGTGTGCTCGGTCACCCTTTTCGGTGATGTAGGTCAGCTGGTCTTGGTACTGGGGATCGTGCTGCATGTCGAACAGGCGCGCGTAGGTGCGCGCCACACCAGAAAAAGCAGGATGGTCAGCGATGTTCTTTGTAATGATCTCGCCGTTATAGACCACGTGCGGTGTCATGGAGTTGAGTTTGTCCAGGTACTCCTGGCCGGTACGAATACCCATGGTGTGTCTTCCTTCTTTTTTGCGGGATGTGGGAGGGATGATCTAGATGAGCTCGACCCAGGGGTCGGGGTCGGGAATGGGAACAAATTTTCCAGCGATGAAGCCGAGGTAATCACCCTTGCGATAGTCGAAATTCACGACCTCGCCGAGGAACAGCGTGTGATCGCCACCCGGGTAGTTGGCAAAGGGTGTGCACTCAAACCACGAGATGGTGCCGCTCAGGCGTGGGGCTACCGTGCCGTCGACCCATTCGGCCGAATCATTGGGCCGCCCGGCAAAGTTCCACCCGACGTCTTCTTGCTCGGCCCCCAGAATGTTTACCGAGAACGGCCGATCGAAGAGCATGTCGTGCGACTTGGCAGTGTGCCCGATGCTGATGAGCACGAGGGGCGGCTCCATCGAGACTGAGGTGAACGAGTTGATGGTGATGCCGTGCCGGCCCGTCTCACCCTCGAACGTCACGACGGCAACGCCCGTTGCAAAACGCCCGAGGCTGCCGCGAAAAAAGGCCTGCGGTGACCGGTAGAGCTTCGAGTCGGGCGCGAATTTATCGCCACGATCCTGTGCTCCCATGTGCTTGCCCTTCACCCGTGATGTGTTAGCATTATTCTATAATCGAACATGATGTTCATTTAGAGAACTATATTGTCAGATGCTACGGCACCCGGACCCCTGACGCAAGACTCTGGCGAAGATTTGTGAGAGGCACATGACTGACCTAGTAACTCCCGCGCCCAGCGTCTCGCCGGGGCCCGCGCAGGCACGTGCGCAAGCAGCCGCGGCATCACCTTCCCAAACCCTGTCGCGGGGCATCCGCGTGCTCGAAGTTTTGGCCGAAAGCGATGAAGCTCTGAGCATCGCGGCGCTAGCCGAAGCGCTCGACGTGCACCGGTCGATTGCCTACCGAATTTTGCGCACCCTCGAGGATCATGGACTCGTAGCGCGTGACGGTGCCGGTCTCGTGTCGCTCGCTCCGCGCATGGCTTACCTTGCCCGAAACGTCGCTTCGGGCCTGGCTACGGTTGCCTTGCCTGAACTGATTCAGGCGGCAAACGACTTGGGGATGACGGTATTTATCGCGGCCCTGGATCATGGCGAGTGCATCACGCTGGCCTCGGCGGAACCCTCCGGGGCTCCCGCCGCTCTGGTGCAGCGGCCGGGCTCGCGGCACTCTTTTGTCGTGGGCGCTCCGGGAATCGCCATCCAGTCGTCGTTCACCCCGGCCGAGTGGGCTACCTACGCACCCGGCGAATCTGCGCGACCCGAGGCTGCCGAGGTGACCGTGCGCGGTTATGCCACCAGCCACGACGAGGTCATCGCCGGAGTCACGTCGGTTGCCGTGCCGCTGCGACTTGCCGGTCAAATGCCGTGTGCGGTCGCTGCGGTTTTTGTTACCCGAAACATAGACCTCGCCGAGGTTGCCCTGCGCCTGCAAGCCTGCGTGCGGCAGATCATCGCAGCGTTCGAATAGCGCAGCCCCAAGAGGGTGAAAGGAGCTTCTTCGAAGTCGTTGCAAAGGCCAGAACGCCAAGCGAACTTTCCGACGCACCCAGAGAAAACTGAGGGGCCCCACCAGCCGGTGGAGCCCCTCACATAAGAACGAGAGCTTATTCACCCATGTATGACTTGCGCATGAGTTCGGCATCGCTCGTGAGCTTCTTGGGCGAACCGTGGTACGACACGCGACCACTGGTGACCACCATGGCATCAGCAGCAATGCCGAGCGCGAGGTGAGCAAACTGCTCAACGAGCAGCACTCCCACACCCGACTTGGCAATGCCCTCAATTACCGGAAGCAAGCGCATGAAGACCACCGGAGCGAGCCCGAGCGACATCTCGTCAAGCAGGAGGTACTTGGGCTTGGACGCAAAGGCCCGCGCGAGCACCACCATCTGCTGTTCACCGCCGGAGAGCAGCACCGTTTGGTTATTGATGCGCTTCTCAAGCTCGGGGAACAGTGCCAGAGCGGCGTCGAAGTCACTCTTTGTGCGCGCCGTGAGTTGCAGGTTCTCGCGCACCGTCAGAGACGGGAAGATCATTCGTCCCTGCTCGACGATCGCGAGGCCCGCGCGCGCGCGCTTGCGCTTAGAGAACCGCGTGATATCCACGTCGTTCATCACCACACTGCCGCCGCTCGGAATCAGCACGCCGGCAATCGACTCGATCAGGCTGGTCTTGCCAGCACCGTTCGGGCCCACCAACGTCGTGATCTCGCCAGGTTTTACTTCCAACGTGACGTTGGAAATAACCGGTCCAACACCTCGGCTGACCGTTACATCATTCAGTACGAGACTCACAGCATCTCCGTTTCGCCCATGTAGGCCTTGAGAACTTCAGGATTCGAAAGAACAGCTTCTTGTGTGCCCGAGGCAAGCACCTCACCGAAGTTGAGCACGGTGATTTCGGAGCAGACACTGCGCACGAGATCGAGGTCGTGCTCGATGATCAACAGCGTGACGCCGTACTTGGTGGGCACTTGGCGCAGGCGCTCACCGAAGGCGATGTGCTGCTCGTGGTCGAGACCGGCAGCCGGCTCATCCAAGAGCAGAACCTTGGGCTTTGCTGCAACGCCGGCGGCAACCTCGATGAGACGCTTCGTTCCCACATCAACCAGGCTGAGCGGAGAATAGAAGGTGGGACATTCGAAGAAGGCCAGAACCTCGTCGATTTCCGCCCGCGTGGCCCGTCCTCCAGAAATAAACCGCACGTAAGAACCCACGGTCAAGGTGGACGGCACCCGGTCCTGCTGGTACGTGCGACGAATTCCGTGTCGAGCGATGAAGCTCGGCGACTTGCCTTTGAGCGACAAACCATCGAGATCAACCGTGCCCGTGTGCTGCGGCAGGAATCCCGTGACCGCATCGATGAAGGTTGACTTTCCGGCACCGTTCGGTCCAATGAGGCCGAGGATTGTGCCCTCCGTCACGGTGATGTTGACGTTGGCGTTGGCCTTGACCACACCGAACTCAACACCGAGATCTTTCACCACGAGCAACGGCTTTCCCGTGCCCTTCGGAATGGGAACGACGGCTGTCTTGGCAGCGGACCGCGCAACGTCGGCGATTGCTTCCAGCTTCGCGGCCCGATTGCGTCGGCGAATACCTCGTCGAATATCTTCACCGAGGTTTGACCCGGTGGTCAGGGCCTGAATTCCCAGCACGCCGAAGAGCATGTCGCCGATATACAGGGGCCAGCTGAGACGCGCGAGGATGAAGGGGATGATGACCGAAAGAAGTCCGCCGAAGAAAGCCATGTCGACGAGGTACGAACCGACAATCGTCGACAGTACGTAGACCACGAGCGAGGCATACGGCACGAAAATCGTCGTCACGCCCTGGCGGTAAATCATCTCGAACAGGCCACCCGCGATTCCCGCGGCTGCTGCACTCACAATGAAGGCGCTGAGTTTGGCAATCTGAACATTCGTTCCGGCCGAGGCGGTGCCGCGCTCAGAGAACGCCACCATTTTCCAGGACGACCCCCAGCGGCTGCGCTGCAGATAAACAACGCCCACGGCGACGAGTGCCACGATAATCAAAATCACCAGTGCCGTCACTCCGAGCGCACTCGCGTCCGTCGAACCGGGGATGCCGAAGGGGCGATCGATGAAGGTACCCGTCTTTTGAGCCGGGAAACCAATTCCCACAATCGTGATATCGAAGACAAAGGCAAGGCTCAACGTCACCACGGCCAAATTGACGCCGCGCAGTCGCAGGGCCGGTAGACCCACGATGAGTCCCATGACCATGGCTACTAGGGTTCCGCAGAGCATGTAGAAGAAGAAGGACCACTGGCCGAAGTAATCACCGATGTGATAGAGGGCCATGTACTCCACCACAAGGGCCCCGGCAGCCGCGAACGACATTTGACAGAGGGCGATCATTCCCGCCGTG
>WLNS01000095.1 GCA_009699665.1 Actinomycetota bacterium | reverse complement strand
GCGATGATCGCGAGGTCGACCGGGTCGTTACCGAAGGTGTCTTGCAGGGTGTTATAGACCTCGGCCGATTCAGATCCGGGGTCACTGTAGCCCGACGACTGCAGACTAGAGAAGGCCTGCAACCCCCACACGCCCGCCCCGGCGATGAGTGCCACAAAAATAAGCAGGGAAACGAGTGGTTTTGCGAGTACGAGACGCGAGAATCGCTTCACGATTTTCTCCTAGATCGGGGCTGAGCGGTGAGCGGTTAATTTCTTTCGCGGCGACGAGAGTCTGAAGAGGCTCGACCGCGCCAGTCATTATGTTAACTAGTTACCTGGGTTATTATCAACTAGTAAACAATAATTTCACCTGACGATGACATTGCCACCACTAATAAACTAGGCCCAAGTCAGAGCCGTTGTGTCACGGTCCGGTTGCTCCGCACCGAGTGCGCTCGGGACTCAACAGCTCGCAGACAACGAGAAGGCTGGCAGATGAGTTTTGATCCCGAGATTGTTGCTGGCGTGTGTGGCTATATGAACAGCAACCAAGCGGAAAACAATGTTTTCATGGTGCAGTGGCTGGGAGAACGCCGCGAGGCGACGTCGGCCACCATGATCGGTTTCGACGAGACGGGCGTGGACTTTTCGGCACGGGTGGGCGACGAAGAGACTGTCGTGCGATTGCCGTGGACCCACGAAATCTCAACCCGTGACGAGGTTCGCGAGCAGCTGTTTGTTCTGCTCGACCGAGCGATGCAGGTCTACGAACCCTAACTGGTGGCGTTAGTGCCCGAGATCGCTCACCGCGGCCACGGCTTCGCTCAGTGCCTGGGCGGCACGGTTCAGGTCTTCTGGCGTCGTGGCGTGCGACAAACTGAACCGCACCGAGGTGCGGGCCTCGTCGTCAGCAAAACCGCAGGCGACCAGCACGTGCGATGGCTCATCGCGGCCGGCGGCACATGCTGATCCGCTGGACACAGTGACTCCGCGCCGTTCGAGCTCAAGCAAAATTGCCTCGCCACCAACGCCAGCGAGCGTGAATGAAGCAATCGAAGCGAGTCGGTCTCCTGTCGCACCCGTCACACGTGCCACGGGAATGTCGGTAAGCACCTGATCGATGAAGGCATCGCGAAGTGCTGCCACGCGTGGCCCCTCCCCGGCGCTGTCCGCAAGGAGGTCCAGTGCGGTGGCCAGCGCGACCGCCCAAGCAACGTTCTCTGTTCCTGACCGCCGATCCGACTCTTGCCCGCCACCGTGCAGCAACGGTTCAAGCGCGAGGCCGGAACGCACGAACACAGCGCCACTGCCCTTGGGGGCACCGCATTTGTGTCCGCTGAGCGTGAGGGCATCAACCCCAAGGTCGCGAACGTTCAGGGGAAGCCACCCGACGGCCTGAACGGCATCGGTGTGGAACAGGGCGCCGCGAGCGTGTGCCCGTCGAGCAAACTCGGCGATCGGATGCGTCGTGCCGATCTCATTATTGGCCATCATGAGCGTCACGAGGGTGGTGTCATCGCGAAGCGCCGCGTCGAGGTTGGCCGGGTCGATGTGACCCATCGCGTCGACGGCGAGCCACGATACCTCGAAGCCGTGAACGCGTTCGAGAAACTCGAGGGTGGCGAGCACGGCCTCATGTTCTGTCCGAGCCGACACGATGTGGCGACCCCGGGGATTTGCCAGGGCCAGCCCCGTTATCGCCAGATTGTTGCCCTCGGTTCCGCCCGATGTGAACGTGATGTCGGCAGATCGGGCCCCGAGATAACTCGCCACGCGCTTTCGGGCCTCGGCCAGTGCTGTGGCCGCATGCAGCCCCAGTTCGTGAGTACTCGACGCGTTGCCAAACTCGTTCGTCAGAAAGGGCCAGGCGGCATTCAGGGCGGCAGGGTTCACCGGCGTTGTTGCGGCGTTATCGAGGTAGAGGGGATCCATGGTGATGTCTCGTGAGATTCTGTAACGGTCGGTGTCGAAGTCGCCGGCTAGTCAACCGGTGCAAGAGCGATATCAAGTCCCAGATCCAGGGCAGGAGCGCTGTGGGTGAGCGCGCCGACGGCGATGGTATCGACACCGGTTTCGGCGATGGCCCGCACGGTGGTCAGAGTGACGCCACCGCTTGCCTCCTTGAGCGCGCGGTCACCGATGTGCGTCACAGCTTTCGCGAGGTCGGCCACCGAAAAATTGTCGAGCAGAATTATCTCGGCGCCACCGTCGAGCACGGCGTCAATCTGGTCGAGGCGGTCGACCTCCACCTCGAACGGAATGCCGGGTGACAGTTCGGCCTTGACGCGATGCAGTTCGACGCTGAGGTCTTTACCGCCGGCAGCGAGCACGGCCAAATGGTTGTCTTTGGCCATGAAACCGTGCGAGAGGCTGAATCGGTGATTCGTGCCGCCCCCGCACACCACGGCGTGCCGTTCGAAGACCCGCAACGTGGGCGTGGTCTTGCGCGTGTCGAGAATGCGCGCACCCGTGCCGGAAACCGCCGCAACATAGCGCGCCGTCAGCGTGGCGATGCCGCTGAGGCGTTGCACAAAATTCAGGGCCGTTCGCTCGCCGGTCAGCACGCCTCGCGCCGGGCCCGCGACTGTGGCGATGCGCTCGCCGGCGGAAAAGGACGCACCGTCGCTAATCTCAAAAGTCACCTGGATACGCGAGTCGCTGAGTCGGAAGGCTGCCTCAAACAGCTGTGCACCGGCCATGACGCCTGCCTCGCGCGCCATCAGGCTGGCCGTGGCGGTGAGGTCCGCCGGAATGATGGTGTCGGCCGTGACGTCACCGGTGGGGGCATCCTCGGCAAGCGCTTCGGCCACTTTTGCATCAACCAGCTTCTGGTCAATCTTTTTCGCATCATGCGGCGTCAGGCCATCACGATTCGCGCTACCGGGAGTCACGATTTTCTCCTTTTAACAATCACGGGCCGCGCCATGTCGGCCACCGTACGGGGGTAATCCAGTCGGTAGTGCGCTCCGCGCGATTCGTGCCGGGATGCCGCGGCGACCGTGACCGCGTGGGCGAGCGTGAGCAGGCTGGCATCTTCCCAGTCGGGAAAGAGGCGGTGTTTTTTTTGAGTCGCCCGCCACGAGCTTAGGCGTGACTGAGTTTTCTCAAGTCGCTCGCCCGTGCGCGCTAAACCGACGTCGTCCCACATCAGTGTTTGCAGCTCGACCCGGTCAACCACCTGGCGGCCCGAGTCGGCTTTGGCCAGCACTTCTTTTTTGTCGAGCTCGATGACGTCGAGCGGGCCACTTGCCTTCCATCGCGCGGCGGGAGCGTCGACCGGCCAGGCCTGGCCGATGGTGGACACGGCCCGAAACGAAAACACGAGTGATTCAAGCAGCGAGTTGGACGCCAGCCGATTTGCTCCGTGAGCACCCGTGCAGGCTACTTCGCCCACCGCGTAGAGACCCTCGATGTTGGTTCGTCCCCACACGTCGGTGGCCACTCCGCCCATCCAATAGTGGGCAGCCGGTGTCACCGGAATGGGCTCGCGCGACCAGTCGAGGCCATACGTGCGGCAGGCCGCCGAAATCGACGGAAAGCGTTCGGCCAGAAACGCGGCGCCCAGATCCGTCGCGTCGAGCAACACGGGCTGCCCGCCCTGAGCAATCATTTCGGCCTGAATGGCGCGGGCAACCACATCGCGCGGGGCCAATTCCGCTCGCGGGTCAATGCGCTGCATGAAGCGCTCCCCACGTTCGTTGATCAGGGTGGCGCCCTCACCCCGAACGGCCTCAGAGATCAGGAACGAGCCGGGCACCGCGAGGGCCGTGGGGTGGAACTGATAAAACTCCACGTCGGCCAACCACGCTCCCGCCCAGAGGGCCGCGGCAACTCCGTCGCCGGTGGTGACGCTCGGGTTGGTGGTGTGGCGATAGAGCTGACCGGCGCCACCGCTGGCGAGAATCACCGTGTCGACCTCGGCGTGCTGTTGGCCCGACGCGTTCAGATATCTGATGCCGGTGACGCGGCCGGCCTCGGTGACAATTTTGGTCAGGAACGCGTTTTCGTGCACGGCGTGCAGTCGGGAACGTGCGGCCGCGACGAGCGCGCGCGAGATATCGGCACCGGTGGCGTCACCGCCGGAATGCAGGACGCGGGCATGGGAGTGCGCCGCCTCGAGTCCCCGTGCGAGGTGCCCGTTCTCTTCGTCGAAGTGCACACCGAGGGCAATAAGGTCGCTGATGCGCGTGGCACCTTCCGCGCACAGTGCTTCGACGGCTTCGGGCCAACACAGTCCGGCGCCGGCCGCCTCAGTGTCGGCAATATGCGACGCCACCGAGTCATCATCCGAGGTGACCGCGGCCACGCCGCCCTGGGCGTAGTGCGTGTTGCTTTCGCCGAGGTCGGCTTTCGAGATCAGCAGCACTTCATGCTCTTTGGCAGCCTCGAGCGCTGCCACGAGTCCCGCTATTCCGCTGCCCACAACGGCCACGCGCTTCTTCGCGCCAGAGCGCCCTGCCCCCGAGCGCCCTGCCGCAGAGGGCCCTGCCCCCGAGCCCGCCGACCCAGTTCGCGATGACTCAGCACGCGTCGATCCAGAACCTCGTGACCCAGAACCTCGTGACCCAGATGTCATGCGCGCGGCCTAGGCCGGCTTCGCGGCGAGCATGCGCTCAAGAGCAATCTTGGCAAACGCCGCTGTGTCGTCATCAACCGAGATCTGGTTTACGGTCTCGCCGGCCACAAGTCGCTCGAGCACCCACGCCACATAGCCCTCGTGAATGCGGTACATCGTGGAGCACGGACACACCACGGGATCGAGGCAAAAAATGGTGTGGTGTGGGTTGTTCGCTGCCAGTCGCTGCACCATGTTGATCTCGGTGCCGATAGCAAAGGTCGTCGGTTCGACGGTGTCTTCGACCGCACGCCGGATGTAGTCGGTCGAGCCACTCTCATCGGCAGCGTCGACGACGGGCATCGGGCACTCGGGGTGCACAATCACCCGAACGTCGGGGTAATCAACCCGGGCCTGGGTAATCTGATCGACCGTGAAGCGCTTGTGTACCGAGCAGAACCCGTTCCACAAAATCACGCGCGCATTGCGCAGATCATCTGCGGTGTTGCCGCCCAGTGGCCGGTGGCCCATCCAGAGGGGCATCTTGTCGAGCGGAATTCCCATGGCCTTGGCCGTGTTGCGGCCCAAGTGCTGATCCGGAAAGAACAGCACGCGTTGGCCGCGCTCGAAAGCCCAGTTCAACACGGTGTCGGCGTTCGACGACGTGCACACGATTCCGCCGTGC
>WLNS01000094.1 GCA_009699665.1 Actinomycetota bacterium | reverse complement strand
GTGTTCGGCGAGGGCTTTCGATATCGCACGCTGATCGATGGTCGTCGTCGCCAGCACCTCAAAACCATGGGCAAACGGGGTGGCTTTCACCTCGTCGCACGCGATGTAAGCGATGGATGTGTTGAGCATGCGTCCGGTGAGGTCGCGGGCAACCTCACCGATGAGACGCGCACGGATGACGGCTCCGTTTGGTTCATAGACGTACCGACCGAGTTCTCCGAGGGGGGCATCGGGCACGTCGTGTTCGGCAACCAATTCGTGATTGCCTGACGGCCCCAGAACAAGAGCCGCTCGCGTCACGTTCGATCGTCTCGCCCGGCCAAACCAGAGGCCCATCTCGACCACGTCGTCGCCTACGGCGACCCACTGCGCCTCGGCGTCTTCCGGAATAACGTCGCGACCTATGCCCGGCCCGAGTTTGATGCCACCGGCCGCGTGGGCGCGCGCTGTCTCGAGTGCGAAATCAAGCGATGGCGACCAGTCCTCGGGGCGAAAGCTGCGCACGGTATTGCTGTGACCTTCGGTGCGTCGGGCCGGATCGAGAAACACGCCATCAAAGTCAGACAGGTCACGAGTGATGACGTCAGCGCATTCCACGCGGGCGTGCGGGAAGGAGGCCAGGTTGAAGGTGGCGAGAGCCGCCGTCACCCCATCGCGTTCAATCGCGAGCACGTTGAGTCCCACGCTGGCGAGGGCAAGCGCGTCGGAACCGATTCCGCAACCGAGATCGGCCACGGTCGCACATTCTGCCGACAGAAATCGTCCCGCGTGTTGGGCGGCGACACTCAGCCGGGTGGCTTGCTCTAGACCCGCTTGCGTGAACAGCATGGTGGCGGCAAACGCGCCAAACTTTTTCTCGGCCCGCTGCCTAAGTTTCGATTGGGTGAGCACGGTGGCCACCAACCCGGGGGAGTGCCCGGCTTTTCGCAGTCGCGAGACGAGAGCCAAGACGTCCTTTTCAGAGGAGTACGGCGGCAGGTCTGTCAAGAGCCGCAGCGCCTCCGGGGTGAGGAGTTCCGCAAGCTCGGTGGCATCCATATTGTCCACGCTAGCGGTCAATTTCAACCGTAATGGTGTGGCGCAAGCAGGTCTGCCGCACCATCGAATTGGCACTCGCTTTGCGCGAGTGCTAGGTGACGTCGTAAACTCATTATTAGCACTCGCACCCGTCGGGTGCTAATTACGTCAATTTTCGATAAGAAAGAGGTCAACCGTGTCGGTTTCCATTAAGCCGCTCGAGGATCGCATCGTTGTGAAGCAGGTCGAGGCGGAGCAAGTGACCGCTTCGGGACTTGTTATCCCAGACACCGCCAAGGAAAAGCCACAGGAGGGCGAAGTTGTCGCCGTGGGCCCCGGTCGCATCGACGACAACGGCAACCGTGTTCCCCTGGATGTTTCGGTGGGCGACAAGGTTCTCTACTCGAAGTACGGTGGCACCGAAGTGAAGTACGGCGGCGAGGAGTATCTCGTGCTGTCGGCTCGTGACGTGCTCGCCATCGTCGTTTCCTAACGACGCGCAAACTCACAAAACCCCGGTCAGTGATGGCCGGGGTTTTGTCATCTGCCCGCGACCCCGGCACGCCCTAGGCTCAAGTAATGGCATCCTCAGCGGGTCTCAGCCGCAATGGCTCGTCCCAATTCGGGGCCGGCCTCGCCTTTGCCGTGGGCGCATATGGCGTCTGGGGACTTTTCCCTCTTTATTTCGCGGCGCTCATGCCCGCGAATCCTTTCGAGGTCGTCGTTTATCGGGTGGTCTTTTCTCTCGCCTTTTGCCTGATATTGATCACGCTGACGCGAGGGTGGAGACGCGTGGCGAACGTGTTTCGCGAGCCCCGAGTTCTTTTTGGCCTGGCCCTTGCCGGTTGCCTCATCTTTCTCAACTGGGAAGTTTTCATTCTGGCGGTCAATGCGAACCTTGTCGTTGAAACGTCACTCGGTTATTTCATCAGCCCTCTGGTGAGCGTTGCCCTCGGCGTGATTTTCTTTCGCGAGCGGTTGCGTCGGGTGCAGTGGATCGCCGTGGCACTCGGTCTTGTGGCTGTGGTGATTTTGGCTTTTGGCCTCAGCATTTTTACCTTGGCCATTCCCCTTGTACTGGGCGGGTCTTTCGGGCTGTACGGCATGGTCAAGAAACGCCTCGGTGGGCGGGTGAACGCGATCGACGGCTTTGCTTTTGAGACGGCCTGGCTTCTGCCGGTGGCCATCGTGCAGTTTTTTGTCGTGGGGCAGTCGACGGGCCTAGATATTTTTCGCATGGGAACCGGGCATGCCGTTCTTATGGTGTTGTCGGGGGTCCTCACCGCAATTCCCCTGCTGATGTTCGCCGCCGGCGCCAAGCGACTCCCCTTGTCGGTGATTGGCATGATTCAATTTTTTACTCCGGTGAGCAGTTTTCTTTTAGGAATTTATTTCTTCCACGAAGTCATGCAGCCCCTTCAGTGGGCCGGATTCATTCTGGTCTGGATTGCTCTGGTGGCTTTGACGGTAGACATGCTGTGGGCGGCCAGACAGCCCGGTTCGCAACGTGGACGCACGCGCGGCAATAGGCTGGAAGAAATAAACGAGCCATTGCCCGAATAGGAAACCGATGTCGTCACGCCTGCTGGCCCTTCCTGCTGTCGTCATGGCGGTTGCGGTGCTTGCCGGATGCGCGCCCGCGGCAGCGCCGCTCCCAACACCCACGGCTGTTGCCACACCGCTGGGTGACAAGAAACTGGGGATTGTTGACCTTCTCGAAACGACGGGACCATTAGCGAGCTTCTCAGCGGCGCAAGAGGCGGGCACGGAGCTCGCGGTGCGAGAGCTTAACGAGGCTGGCGGCGTGTTGGGCGCTCCTGTCGTCGTCTGGCATCGCACGGACAGCGCGCCGGCAACGCTCACCGACGCCGCCACCACGCTCAAGGTAGATGCCGCGATTGTGACGGCAAATCCTGAGGCCGTCGCTGCACTTGTGGCCCCCGCCGCCTCGGCCAAGGTCGCCGTCACCGCCATCGGCACTGTCAAAAATCTCACGACGCCTACTGCTAGTCCTTACCCCGATGCCTCAGCACCTCCCTCACCGACGGGCAAAGTGACGCCGAAACCATCGGGCAAGACGACGGCTTTGGCGACTCCCGTGCCGTCGTCTGTGGCCCCGGTGGTCACCGCGTCGGCGCAGCCCACGCATAAGCCCGGTGTGCCGGCCACGCCGAGTGAGGCCTTTGTGGCTCGGCTCAAGACGTCGAACCCCTTCCTCAGTGACTTCACTTACGGCGCAGAAAGTTATCAGTTGGTCATTGCGCTGGCCCTCGCCGCCACTGTCGCGAAGGACGACGCCGGACCGTCGCTAATGAGAGGCCTCGAGCAAATCACCACGGGTGATGTTGTGTGCACCGACTTCGCCGAGTGCCTCACGGTTCTGAAGGATAACCGCGCCATCAAGTACATCGGCCCTGCCGGCCGCATGGCCTACGACGCCCGTGTCGGCGTGGTTACCTTCGGGTCTTAATATGAGGTACTGAGGCTTTTACCGCGAACGGAGAATCATGGCCGAGCCCGACCCTTTTGGTTTTGTTGGACTCACGTACGACGATGTGCTGTTGCTGCCCGGTCTCACCGATGTGATTCCTTCTGATGCCGATACCACCTCGCGTGTCACGCGCCGCATCAGTGTTGCCAAGCCTCTCGTGTCGAGCGCCATGGATACGGTGACCGAATCACGCATGGCAATCGCTATGGCTCGTCAGGGCGGGCTGGGCATCGTGCACCGCAACCTGTCAGTCGACGATCAGTCCGCGCAGGTCGACAAAGTCAAGCGTTCCGAATCGGGAATGATCACGAATCCGGTAACCACGACGGTTGAGGCCACAGTTGCCGACGTCGATGCGCTCTGCGGCCAGTTCCGAATTAGTGGTTTGCCGGTTATCGATGCGAACGGTTTGCTTGTGGGAATTATCACCAATCGCGATATGCGTTTTGTGCCGGAGGCCGAGAAGGCCCGCATCACGGTGCGCGAAATCATGACGCACGAAAACCTGGTGACCGCGCATGTGGGCGTGAATCGTGAAGAGGCGATGGCGCTGCTGGCCAAACACAAGATTGAGAAGCTACCCATCATCGACAAGGCGGGAAAACTCACCGGACTCATCACGACGAAAGACTTCGACAAGTCTGAGCAGTACCCGGATGCAACGAAGGACGACGCGGGGCGTCTGCGCGTGGGCGCGGCCATCGGATTCTTTGGCGACGCCTGGGAGCGGGCCTCGGCACTGCTCGATGCCGGTGTCGACGTGCTTGTGGTCGATACGGCCAACGGTGAGAGCTCGGGTGTGCTCGACATCATTCGACGTATCAAGAAAGACAAGGCATTTGCCCATATCGACGTCATCGGGGGCAACGTGGCCACCCAGTCGGGGGCGAAGGCGCTTATTGACGCGGGTGTCGATGCCATCAAGGTGGGCGTGGGTCCAGGATCCATCTGTACGACGCGCGTTGTCGCGGGCGTGGGTGTGCCCCAAATCACGGCCATCTTCGAGGCAGCTAAGGCCGCCGGGCCACAGGGTATTCCGGTCATCGCCGACGGCGGGCTGCAGTATTCCGGTGACATTGCCAAGGCGCTCGTGGCCGGAGCCGATTCGGTGATGCTGGGTTCGCTTTTTGCCGGTTGTGACGAGAGCCCGGGTGATCTGGTATTCGAGGGCGGCAAGCAATACAAGATGTATCGCGGCATGGGATCTTTGGGTGCCCTGCAGACCCGAGGCGAACGCACCTCGTATTCGAGGGATCGATATTTTCAGGCCGACGTACCCTCCGATGACATGCTCATTGCCGAGGGAATTGAGGGTCGCGTGGCTTACCGCGGGCCGCTGGCGGCCATGGCGTATCAACTCGTCGGGGGACTCCGCCAGACAATGTTCTATGTGGGAGCGCGCACCATTCCTGAGCTCAAAGCCAAGGGCAAGTTTGTGCGCATCACGCCGGCGGGCCTCAAAGAATCCCACCCGCACGACGTGCAAATGATTGTCGAAGCGCCAAACTACCGCAGGTAGTCTTCAGCCCCGCTCGGTAGGCTGGAGCAGTGGAAACTGAAATTGGGCGCGGAAAGCGCGCGCGCCGTGCTTACGCTTTTGACGACATCGCCGTTGTTCCGTCACGTCGCACGCGCGACCCCCGCGATGTGAGCACTGTGTGGACCATCGACGCCTACCAGTTTGAGATTCCGGTGCTGGCCGCCCCCATGGACTCGGTTGTTTCGCC
>WLNS01000093.1 GCA_009699665.1 Actinomycetota bacterium | reverse complement strand
GCAGGGTAGATACGGCGCCGAAAATCACCCGCCCGTCAGGGGATTGATATGACAGTATTACGGTCATATTCGGTAGGCTGTGGTCACGTCGTCTCATTGTCCGAGGGAGAACCATGTCTAAGCTTTTTGAACGTCTGACCATTCGTGGTGTGACCTTCCGCAACCGCCTCTGGGCCTCACCGATGTGCCAGTACATGTGCCTCGATCACGATGGCATGCCCAACGATTGGCACCTCGTCAACGCCGGATCGATGGCGGCCGGTGGTGTGGGCATGTTTATGGCCGAAGCAACGGGCGTGAGCCCCGAGGCGCGCATTACCTCGGAGTGCACCGGCATCTGGAACGACGCCCAGCGCGACGAGTGGAAGCGCATCGTCGACTTCGTGCATTCCGTCGGTGCCGCCGCCGGAATTCAGCTGGCCCATTCGGGTCGCAAGGGTTCCGACTACCGCGGCTTTACGCTTGCCGCCGGAGTCACCAAGCCCGTTTCCGAGGGTGGCTGGATCCCCGTCGGCCCCTCCCCTATTGCCTGTCCCGGGATGGATGTTCCTCTGGAGCTCGACCAGGCTGGCATCGACAAGGTCATCGACGATTTTGGCACAGCCGCTGGTCGTGCGGTTGAGGCCGGATTTGACGTTATTGAGATTCACGCCGCCCACGGCTACCTGATTCACAACTTCCTGTCGCCACTCAGCAACGAGCGCACCGACGAGTACGGTGGCACGCTCGAGAATCGGGCGCGCCTGTTGCTGCAGATTGTTGACCGCATTCGCGAGGTCGTTCCCGAGAGCACAGCACTCTTTATTCGGTTCTCCGGAACGGACTGGACCGACGATGGTTGGCAGCCCGAAGACACCGCTCAGGTCGCCCACTGGGCGCAGGAGCGCGGTGCCGACTTCTTTGATATCTCGAGTGGCGGGCTCATTCGCGACATCTTTATCTCTGTCTCACCGGGCTACCAGGTGCCCCTCACCGAGACCGTCCGAAAGCTGGGAGAAGTGATGGCGGCGGCCGTGGGCAAGATCACGTCGGCCGCTCAAGCCGAGGCGATATTGGCCGAGGGTCGCGCCGATGCGATCTTTATGGGGCGTGAGCTGATTCGCGACCCGCACTTTGCGCTGCGCGCCGCCGGCGAATTGCCGGGCGTCGCGATCGACTACTACCCCCTGACCTACACCGCCGCAGACTGGTCTGCACGCTAACCGAGACCCGACGAACTGCCGCGAAATTCCGCCGCTCGCTAATAGAGTGAACTCATGATGGCACCGACAATAATCACCCAAAGGGCGGCTCCACTGCGCCAACAGGTGGTTGAGCTGCTGCGCCAGGAGATTCTCGACGACGTGCTGCATCCAGGCCAGAGACTGTTAGAGAACACGCTGTGCGAACGCTACGGAGTTTCGCGCACGGTGATCCGCGAAGCCCTTCGGCAACTCGAATCGGAACACCTCATCACGATGCTGCCCAATCGTGGCCCCATCGTCACCGTGCTGACGGCCCACGACATCCAAAACCTCTACGAAGTGCGCGGAACGATGGAGGGACTCGCCGGCCGGCTCTTTGCCGAGCGTGCAACGGCAGAGCAGGCCGAGGCACTGGTGGCCCTGATTGGTCGCATGGAAGATACCTACCTCCGCGGCACCGTCGAATCGCGCGGCGAGGCCAAAGATGAGTTCTACGAGCTCCTGCTCGAAGGTGCGGCCAACGACGTCTTGAGGGCCAGCCTTCGCGGCGTGCACTCGCGCATTGGCATCTTTCGCCACTTCGCGTTCGTCGACGATGAGCGGGTGCGCATTTCGATGGAGGAACTCCGCAAAATCGTTACGGCCGCTGCCGTCACGCGAGATCCTCTTGTGGCTCGCACCGCCTGCGAGGAGCACATTCGGTTGGCTGGCGAATTGGCCATCATCGAGTACGACAAACACGTCGTCGTCGACGAGTCGTAACCGACCTCTCAGGACACGGGCTCGGGATCGTCACTGAGGGCTAGCTCGGCACCGAAACGACTCAAGAACTTCATCAGCTGCTCGTCGCGCCAACGCACGCGATCATCCCACTCGTCAAGCGGCAGAATCTCTCGGCGCTGCGCAACCACCTGGGCAACGAGTTCGGGAGTCCAGGGGTCGTGCTGACCGCGTTCGGCACCCATGCGCTCATACGCGGGGCCCATCTTTTCGGCGTGGGATTCGATACCGCCGCGGGTATTTAGATCAGACGTCTCGAAGGGACCAATGAACGTCCATCGACGGCCCAGGCCACTGCGCATGACCTCATCGATGTCGTCGACGGACGCGACGCCGTCTCGCACGAGGCAATAGGCCTCACGCAGTACGGCGCCCTGCAGCCGATTGAAGATGAAACCCTCAATCTCTTTGCGCACCATGACGGGCTTGAGCCCGGCAGCTCGATACGTTGCTTCGGCCTGACTGACGGTCTCGACCGATGTGTACTCCGACGGCACGATCTCGATGACGGGAATGAGATAGGGCGGGTTGCCCGGGTGCCCAATAAGTACCCGATCGCGCGCCGGCGTCGACGTAGCAAACTCACTCGAGGCAATGGCCGAGCTCGAGCTCGCGAGAACCGCATGGGGTTCGCTGTAGGCGCCCAACTGCTGAAATACCTCGCGCTTGATGTCGAGCTTTTCGGGCACACACTCCTGCACGAGTTCTGCCCCCTTGAGTGCCTCGACCAGGATGTCGAACGTCGATACCCGTGCAGCTATGGCCGCCGGAGACTCTTGCAGGAGGCCATAATCATCGAGCAGATCGAGGCGCACGCGCAGTTCGCTGAGGGCACGCTCGCAGGCGCCGGGCAGGGCATCCCACAGGCGCACGGTGAAGCCAGCGCGGGCAAACAGAAGCGCAAAGGCAACGCCAATGGAGCCTGCTCCCGCAACCGCTACCGTGCGTGTCATCGTTTTTGCCCTGTCTCTGCGTGAGTTGTAGCGGTGTCTAGATTGTCCACCAGGAGCGGTCATCGGCATAGCCGAATTCGAGAATCTTGATGACGTCTTCTTTGCTCATGTCTCGAGGGTTATTGGCCGTGAGACGAGTCGCCAACATGGCTTGCTCGGCCACAAAGTCGAAGTGCTCTGGTTCGAGACCCAAGTCTTTGAGATTGAGCGGAACACCGAGGGCTCCAAGGATTTTCTCCACCCGAACAATCGCCGCGTGCGCCTGTTCCAGCTCGGGCTGATCTGCTGTGGCCACACCCATCAGTCGACCCATCTCGGCAAAGACCGACACGCGCACCGGCAGGTTGTAGCGCATCACGTAGGGCAACAGTGCGCCGACGCCAAAGCCGTGCGGCGTGTGCGTGAGGTTGCCGATGGGGGCCTGAATCGCGTGGGCGGCAGCGGTTCCCGCTGTGTTGAGGGCCATGCCCGCACAGTAGGCCGCCATCATGGTGTCGGATCGCGCCGCAATATCGCTCGGATTCGCCACAACCGCTTCGAGCGACGTATTCAACAGCTGCAAACCGGTTCGGCAGAAGAAGTCGGTCAGCACGTTTTTTCCCACGTACAGGTGCTTGTCGACCTGATCGGCCGTAGGGTTCTTCGACCGATCCGTAAACGATTCGATGAGGTGCGACAGCGCGTCGGCACCCGTGGCAGCCGTGAGGCCGGGAGGGCACGTCAAGGTCAGCTCGGGGTCGATGATGGCCGCGTAGGCCTCGAGATAGGCGCTGCCCACGCCCACCTTCATGCCCTTTTCGTCGTCAAAGACAACCGAGATGCAACTGACTTCGGCACCCGTGCCACCGGTCGTGGGGACCGTAATGACCGGCAGGCCGGGTCCATCCACGAGGTTTTCACCAAAGTAGTCACGAATGTCTCCGCCTCGCGCCAATACGAGCCCGGCGACCTTCGCCATGTCGAGACAACTGCCGCCGCCAAGTCCCACGACAACCTCAATTCCCTTGCCCGTGAACTTCTGCTGCAGGTCGACAACGTTGGCCCGCGGCAGGTCCGGCTCGGTGTCCGAATAGACCGACACCGTGAGGCCGGCGGTCGTGAGGTCTTTATGGATCTGCTCAAATTCCGGCGTCGTGGCCATGCGGGCGTCCGTACAGATCAGCACGTGCTTTCCGAGGGGCGCGACCACAAAGGGAATCTGGCGCCGCTGGCCAGGACCGAAGTAGACCGCCTTAGGCTGCCGAACGAGCCCGAGACCGAGGGTGTTCTCGATGGTTGTCGCGGGCATCAGAGCAGACCGTCCTTTTCGTTGACCGTGAGCGCCACATACTTTCTCTCCATGAATTCGTAGATTCCGTCGTGGCCGCCCTCGCGACCCAGTCCGGACGCCTTGACGCCACCGAACGGTGCCGCCGGGTCGGCCATGATGCCGCGGTTCACGCCCACCATGCCAAAGTCCAAGCGCTCAGCTATGGTGACGGCACGCGACAGGTCCTTGGTGAAGACGTAGGCCGAGAGGCCAAAGTGCGTGTCGTTGGCAAAATCAAGGGCCTCGACCACCGAGCCGACTTCGTAGAGGGCGGCGACGGGCGCAAAGAGCTCCTCGTTGCAGAACTCGTGCTTAAGCTGCGGAAACTTGACGACCGTGGGCTCAAAAAAGAACCCGGGTCCGTCGACGACGCTGCCACCGGTGAGCAGCTCGGCGCCTTCTTTCTGGAATGAGGCCAAGAGCCCCACCACGCGGTCCCGTTGCTTTGCCGAGATGACCGGCCCGACAACGACACTCGCATCGAATCCGTCGCCGACCTTGAGTTCTTTGGTCTTGGCAACGAATTTCTCGGTGAACTTCTTGGCGATGGCCTTGTGCAGAATAATCCGGTTGGCGGCAACACACGCCTGACCGGCGTTGCGGAACTTGCATACAATCGCGTGTTCAACGGCGAGATCGATGTCGGCGTCGTCAAGAACAATGAACGGTCCGTCTCCGCCGAGTTCCATGGACGCGTTAATGATGTGCTCCGACGCCTGCGTCAGCAGTGTCGAGCCCACTCCGGTCGAGCCCGTGAAGCTCACCTTGCGCAGGCGGCTATCGGACATCACGGCCGACGAGACATCACCCGAGGTGGACGTGTGAATCAGGTTGACGACGCCCGGCGGGAATCCGGCATCATTCAGGGTCTGCACAAAGAGAGCGGCCGTGAGGGGGGTCTCTCGAGCAGACTTCATGACAACCGTGCACCCCGCAGCGAGCGCGGCACCCGCCTTTCGGGCCGACATCAGCATGGGGAAGTTCCACGGGGTGACCAAGAAACTCGGCCCGACGGGCTGATGGGTCTC
>WLNS01000092.1 GCA_009699665.1 Actinomycetota bacterium | reverse complement strand
GATCCATCGCCTCGTTCGTTGCTAATCCGGCAATGGCGACCTACACCGCATCCAAGATGGCGGTCGTCGGTATCACCGAAGCGCTCTACATGGAGTGCGCCGAGGACGGCGGAAAGATTAAGGCCACGTGCGTGTGCCCCGGACCCGTCAAGTCCGACATCAAGGACAGCCTGCGCAACCGATCCGACGGCAGCGCGCTGGGAATGGTCGACGTCGACGGCCAAAAAGAAGGGTTCCTGTCGAAACTTCGCTGGATGGAACCGCTTGATGTTGGCGACATGGTTGTCGATGTCGTGGGCAAGGATCAGCTGTACGTGATTACGCACCCCGAGATTTGGCCGCCGCTTGAGGCGCGGTTCTCGGCGATCCAGAAGGCTTTTGGCGCCTAGGCCAGCGAGTCGCGCCACGCGCGGTGCAGTGTCGAGAACGTACCCGTTCCGGCGATGAGATCGGCGGGCCTTCCGTCTTCGATGATGCGCCCGTGTTCCATCACGAGCACCCGGTCGGCGATCGCCACCGTTGAGAGCCGGTGGGCAATGATGACGGCCGTTCGATCTGCCAGCAGGGTCTGCAGTCCGCGCTGCACGAGTCGCTCGCTGGGTATGTCGAGTGAGGCCGTGGCCTCATCGAGAATCAGCACGGCCGGATCGGCCAAGAACGCTCGGGCGAATGAGAGTAGTTGGCGTTGTCCCGACGAGAGTCGACCACCTCGCTTATTGACATCAGTGTCGTAGCCCTCGGGCAACGACAGAATAAAGTCGTGGGCGCCCACGGCCCGAGTGGCGGCTTCTACCTGAGCGTCGGTCGCATCGGGGCGACCGATGCGCAGATTCTCGCTGACCGAGCCCGAGAACAGGTAGGCCTCCTGGGTCACCATGACAACGGCTCGTCGAAGCGTGTCATTGTCGATGTTGCGTAAATTGACACCGTCGAGGCTGACCTCGCCCGCGCTGGGGTCATAGAAGCGGGCGATGAGCTTTGCCAGCGTAGATTTGCCCGCTCCCGTTGTGCCGACCAGGGCCACCGTTTGACCTCCGGGAATATGCAGGTCGAGATCAGGTAACACCGGACGATCGGGCACATAGTGAAACGAGACGTGGTCAAAATCAAGGGCACCCGTGAACGAGCCCAGGGTCACGGGGTTTTTGGGTTGCGGCACGCTGGGTTCCTCTTCGAGAACGCCAGAGATTTTCTCGAGGGCGCTTCCCGCGCTCTGCATGCCGTTGTAGAAGAAAGCCAGGTCGGCCACGGGTTCAAAAATACGGCGCACATAGAGAACGGCAGCCAGCAGCACGCCCACTTCCATCTCGCCGCCAATTACCCTCAGGGCACCCAGAAGAAGCACGATGGCCATCACCACATTGGCGACGAGTTTGAGCCCCGGGTCGAATATGCCGAAGAGCGCAATCACCCTCTGGTTGGCCATGCGGTAATGGTCGATCTCGACGCCGTAGGTGGTCTCGTTGTGGCGTTCGCGGCGGAAGGCCTTCACCGCACGAATGCCCGTCATCGTTTCGACGAACTGAACGATGAGTCGGGCCGAAGACACGCGCGCGGAGCGAAAAGCTTTTCGCGATCTGTTGGAGAACCACCAGGTGAAAAGGTACAGGGGAACGAAGGAGATGAGCACGGGGAGCATGCTCTGCGGATCAAGGGCAATGAGCGCGATGGCAGTGAAGACCATGAAGAGCACGCCACTCACCAGGTCTTCGATTCCGGAGTCGAGAAACTCACGCAGTGTGTCAAGGTCGCTTGTCTGTCGCGCGATGACCCGTCCCGAGGTGTACTTCTCGTGGAACGACATGCTGAGGTCTTGGGTGTGACGAAAAAGGCGAACCCGCAGAGTGAAGAGCACGCGCTGACTAATCCGTGCGGAGGTTCGAAAGTACCCAGAGCGAAACAGGCCGCCGAGCAATCCCAGGGCGATATAGGAACCCGCAATGAGCAGCGCGGGTGTCCAGTCTCCTGAACTCGTGAGCGCCGGCAGCGCCTGGTCAATGCCGATGGCAATGAGGGCGGGGCCGGCCACAAAACTCAGCGTTCCCAGAACGATCATGAGTCCGCTGCCGGCTATTTGCCAACGAACAGGCCGCACCAGTTCGCCCGCCAAGCCCAAGCTTCGAGCCCGCAAGCGCTTGTTTTCATCTCGGGTGAAGTCATCCCTCTCTTCACCGCTGACGCCGGTCACGCTCATGTCAATAGTCCCCGAATGCCGCCCGTGCCGTCGGCGTCACCCATTTCTTCTTGACCGGCCGCAATGATGCCGTCGCGTTCGGCGGTGGTGTCGGGAATGACGTGTTGCTCGTCCGTCTCCGACGAGATGATGTGTCGGTACAGAGCTGACCGCTTCAGCAGCTCAGCGTGGGTACCGACCTCGGCGATGCGCCCTTCGTGCAGCACAGCAACGCGGTCAGCGAGCATGACGGTCGAGGGGCGGTGTGCCACCACCAGGGCCGTCGTGGTGGCGAGCACCCGTCGCAGGGCTGCCTCGACCTGTTGTTCGGTCGTCACGTCGAGGGCAGAGAGGGGGTCGTCGAGCACGAGCACCGCCGGCTGGGTGACAATCGCGCGGGCGAGGGCGAGGCGCTGGCGTTGACCACCGGAAAGGCTGAGCCCCTCCTCACCAATCTTGGTGTCGAGGCCATCGGGCAGGGAATAAACGAAATCGGCCTGGGCGATTTCGATTGCCTGCGCCAGAAGGTGATCCGCGTCCGCCTCTTCGGCGGTGCCCGCCGGAAACACAAGGTCGGGGCGCCCGAGCAGCACGTTTTCGCGAACCGACATCGAGAACAGCGTCGCATCCTCGAACGCCATGGCAATCCGAGAACGGAGGTCAGCGAGGCGAGCATCGCGAATGTCGACACCGTCGACCAAGATGCGACCGGCCGTGACGTCGTAGAGCCGTGTCGTGAGACCGGTCAGGGTTGTTTTTCCCGAACCGGTGAGGCCCACAACGGCCATGGTCTCGCCGGGGCGCACTTCAAGGCTGACATCGCGAAGCAAGGGGGCGGCCGACTTCGGTGCGTCGGCGAAGGCAAACGAAACATTCTCAAAAACGAGTGAGCCGCTTGCCGCGGGCAGATCAATCGGATGGATAGCCTCGACCACGCGCACGGGCTCATCCATTACTTCGAAGTAGCGATCGAGGGCCGTGCGCGCATCAATGGTCAGCTGCAGCAGAAATCCGATTGAGTCGAGCGGCCAGCGCAACACGGCTGCCGTAGTGAAGAAGGCGAAGATCACACCCACGGTGATGGCACCGGTTGACACCAGGGAGATGCCGGCAAGAAGCGACAGCGCGTAGGCAATGGCTTCGAGAACGGTCAGACTCAGCGTGAAGTTTCCGATCGCTACGCCCTTTGATGTTTCGGTTTTTCTCAAGCGCAGTGAGCGCGTGGTGAAGCCGTCGAGGGCGAACGAGCTTCGGCCAAAGGCCTTGAGCACTCTAATGCCGTGCACTGACTCTTCGACATTGGTAGCGACATCTCCCGATTGGTCTTGAGCGGATCTCGAGAGCGTTCGATATCGAAGTTCAAACCGAATGCCAAAAAACAGCATGGGCAAGGAACAGGCGGTGAAGACGGCGCCCATGACGGGATTCCAGATGAACAGCATGGTGAAGCCCACGACGACGGTGATGACGTTCACCGTGAGCATGACGAACCCAAACGAGATCCATCGGCGCACCGTGCTGATGTCGCTCATGGCGCGCGAGAGCAGCTGGCCACTCTGCCACTTGTCGTGGAAGGCGAGGGGGAGCTGCTGCAGATGGTTGTGTATGCCCTTGCGCATGGCGCCGTCGACATGAGTTCCGGGTTTGAGCACGAGCCAACGGCGAAGGGCCACGAGTATTGCTTCCATGACACCGAGGGCAGCCACGAGCCCGACGGCCGGATAAATTTGAGCCAGGTCGCCTGTCGCCAACGGAACATCAATAATCCAGGCCAAAACGACGGGAATAAAAAGGGTGACGAGCGCCCCAATGATTGCGTCTCCGATGCCGAGCGTGAGCCGCGTGTACGAGCCCTTGACATACGGATGAAGCCGAGCCAAGGTGCGCAGCGTCCCGAGTCGTTGCGATTGACTCTTATTGCTCAGCAATCGCTGGCTCGCATTGTCGCGACTATTCGTGCTCATCGGTTTCATCCTCTGATATCGAGACTATCTCGCCGTCGGGGACTGCTTTAGTCTTCATGGTGTGAAGGATTTCACTCCCGTGACCGATGCGGCCTTTGCCGTGGCCGTAAACGAGCCGCCCGAGGAAGACATCAGCGGCCAGTTCCTCGTCACCTCAGAGACCTTCAGCACCCGGGGCCTGCGTCGCGCAGATCGCGTTGAGAAGTGGGAGCGTCACAACGCCAAGGCACTCTTGGGTCTGGCAGCCAAGAGTATTGATGAAGATCCCCTCGATGCCACCGAAATCAATCTTCACTTACCCCGGCTCCATTTCGCGCACGTCAGCGCGAATGCCCACGTCATCGAACGAACAGCCCAGCACATTCGCAAAACCCCAGCAGATTCGATTGTGATGTACTTCGCCCTCTACGGTGACGCTTTCTTTTACCACCGCGGCGGTGTGCGTGACCTGGGCCCCGGTTCCGCGATTATTTGGGACACCGATCGTCCGTTTATGCGCGGCTTTGCCAAGGGCCTCAAAGAGCTCGTGCTGATTGTGCCCAAGCCGCTCTTTGCTGAAATAACGGATGATGCGACGCCGCATCGGGGAGATCCCTTTGTGAGTTCGTTCGGAAGTTCGCGTCAGGCGAATGAGTTCACAACCGAGATTGCAACGACCATGTCTGATGCGATTCGTGAGCCGGAACGTCAAGATCTCTGGCAGACAGAGCGTGATGTGGTCGATCTGCTCCGCGGTCTTTTTGGTGGCGCGTCGGCGACCGGGGCAACAACCCAGTTTCGTCTCATGAATCGTCTCGCCCAGCGGCACCTGAGAAACCCCAAACTGTCGGCGGCCATGCTGGCGAATCTGGCCGGAGTGAGTCCACGTCAGCTCTCCCGCATCGTCGCGCGCGAGGGCTATACGGTTCCCGCGCTGCTGTTGGAGCACCGCTTAGAACTGGCCATGCGCATGCTCGTTTCTCAGAGGGCGCAGGGTATGAGCGTGAGCGACGTCGCGAGTTACTGCGGGTTTTCGTCACTGCCCCATTTTTCGCGGTCGTTTCGTGCGCACTACGGTTTTCCGCCGTCGTCTGTTGAGGCGCCGGCGAGCCACCACGCACCTCGGTGAGTTTGATAATTATCGCCAAAACT
>WLNS01000091.1 GCA_009699665.1 Actinomycetota bacterium | reverse complement strand
GCTGGTGTACTTCGGTGAACTCACCACCGGGTAGACGAACGATGCGTCCTGTTTCGAAGCCGTGCAGGGCAATCTCACGATCCTTCTTCTGCAGTCCCAGACAGACGCGGCGGGTAATGATGAAAGCGAAAATGGGCCCCAGGATCAGGAGTATTTGAAGAGTGTTGATGACACCCTCCATGGTTACCTTGAAGTGAGTCGCAATAATGTCTGAACCTGCTCCTGCCCACAGAACGGCATAGAACATGACTCCGGCGGCACCGATCGCAGTTCGTGCGGGAGCGTTGCGCGGCCGATCCAACAGGTGGTGTTCGCGCTTATCACCCGTCACCCAGGCCTCAAAGAACGGATAGGCGAAGACGAGTGCCAAGAACACCAGCAGAAGCAGTACGGGAATGATGATGTTCCACGACCACGTGTAGCCAAACCAATAGGTTTCCATATGAGGGGGCATCAATCGAAGCGCTCCGTCAGCAAAACCGATGTACCAGTCTGGTTGCGTGCCTGCCGACACGGGCGACGGGTCGTAGGGGCCATAAGTCCAGATTGGGTTGATCGTCACAGTCGCGGCAATGAGCACGACAACGCCGAAGACCAAGAAGAAGAAGCCGCCAGCTTTGGCCGCGTAGACCGGCAATACGGGATAACCCACAACATTGTTTTCTGTGCGACCTGGACCGGGGTACTGCGTGTGCTTGTGAATGATGACAAACATCAGGTGCAGGCCAATGAAGGCGATGATGATCAACGGTATGAGCAAAATGTGCAGGGTATAGAGACGCCCGACGATGTCGCTTCCCGGAAACTCGCCGCCAAAGAGCAGGAACGATATCCACGTTCCCACCACGGGGAGGCCAATGATCATGCCGTCAATAATGCGCAAGCCGTTGCCAGAGAGCAGGTCATCAGGCAGCGAATAGCCAGTGAAACCCTCGGCCATGGCCAGCACGAACAAGACAAAGCCGATGGCCCAGTTGAGCTCGCGTGGTTTGCGGAACGCTCCCGTGAAGAACACGCGCAACATGTGCAGCCCGATGGCCGAAATAAATAGCAGAGCGGCCCAGTGGTGAATCTGGCGAAGCAAAAGGCCACCGCGCAGATCAAACGAGATATCCAGTGTGGACGACATGGCAACCGACATGTCAACGCCCTTGAGCGGAACATACGAGCCGTCATAGACGACGTTTGCCATCGAGGCTTGGAAAAAGAATGTCAGAAAACTTCCCGAGAGCAGGATGATGATGAAGCTGTAGAGGGCAACCTCGCCGAGCAGGAATGACCAGTGGTCAGGAAAAATCTTGCGACCGAATTCCTTGACGGCGCCCGAAATGCTCGTTCGCTCATCTAGGTAGTTTGCTACCTTGCCGGTGACGCCCCCGGCCGAAGGTGTGGTTACGGTACTCACTACTTCTCACGCTCCCAGAAGCTCGGTCCAACGGGTTGATCAAAGTCACTCTGCGCGACGAGGTACCCTTCGGAGTCCACGGCGATCGGCAGTTGGGGGAGTGGGCGGGCTGCGGGGCCAAAGATGACGGCACACTCGTTGGCAATGTCGAACTGCGACTGGTGACAGGGGCACAACAGGTGATGTGTCTGCTGTTCATAGAGCGCCACCGGGCAACCGACGTGCGTGCAAATCTTGGAGTAGGCCACAATGCCGTCATACGACCAGCTCTTGCGCTTTTCGCTCGTCCAGTGCAGGTCTCCTGGCTTAAGGCGCACAAGCAGCACAGCGGCCTTGGCCTTTTGGTTGAGCATCTCGGTCTCAGGAAGATCGAGCAAGCCCTCAGGAATGACGTGAACGCTTGAGCCGATCGTCAAGTCGGAAGCTTTGATGGGAACACCGGTCGGGTCGTGAGTGAGACGCAAGCCCTTTTTCCAGAACGTGTGCTTCATGAGATTGTTGGGATCGGTATTCATCGGTGCGAGACCGCGCAGGAGCGCAATTGCGGGGAGTGGGAACGCGATGAACGCACCAATCATGCCATTACGGATCAGGGTGCGGCGCGAGAAACCAGACTCTTCGTCAGCTTCTTTGAAAATTTCAACGGCGCGGGCTCGTGTTTCAACGGTGCCACGAACGGGATGACGCTCGTCAACGCCCTCTTTGTCGGCCATCACCGCTTTGCCCCAGTGAACGGCGGCGATTCCTATGGCGAACAGCGCGAAGGCGCTGCCCAACCCGATATAGAGGGTGCTCAGTCGAATCGAGGTCGTGTCGCCCGCTTCAATCGGGAAGAACATATAGGCAAATATCGTAAACACGCTGAGCGCAATCGAGACGTAGAAGAGCCACGCGACGATTCGAGCGGCGCGTGCGAGACGACGCGGGTTGGTGTCGGTGACCCGCTGACGATGCGGAGGAAGTCCCGGGTTTTCGAAGGCGTCAGTAGTGACTACCGCCGTGCCCAACTCTGTGCCCGTCAAGCGCTCGCGTGAGGCAGGAATAAATGACTTCTCGTCCTTATTCGTACCCTTAACGATGTCGGCCATTGTTCTCCTCTAAATCCGCAACGCGGTGGCTAGTTTGACTTTGCTGTAATCCAGATGGTCAGTCCGATGATGGCTCCGAGCCCCAGAACCCACATGAAGAGACCTTCGGAGACCGGACCGATTGCGCTCAGTTCGAGACCGCCAGGAGAAGGATTGGCCTTAAGGTACTCAAGGTACGCAACGACGTCTTTCTTGTCGCTCGGCGTCAGGTTGAGATCGTTGAAGACTGGCATGTTCTGGGGGCCGGTAAGCATGGCCTCATAAACATGCACGGCTGCGGAGTTCTTTAGCTCCGGCGCATACTTTCCTTCGGTCAAGGCTCCGCCGGCGCCAGCAACGTTGTGACACATCGCGCAATTGATGCGGAAAAGTTCGCCGCCGTTAGCAACATCGCCGCCCTCCAGGGCGCTTTGGCTCGGAATGCTGGGACCGGGGCCGAGGGAAGCGACGTAGGCGGCAAGCGCCTTCACCTGAGCGTCGGTGAACTGAACCGGCTTCTGGGGTGCCTGCGGCCCGGTCGCTTGCATAGGCATGCGCCCTGTACCCACCTGAAAGTCAACAGCCGCGGCGCCCACACCAATCAAACTCGGTCCCGCCTGTGTGCCTTGCGCCTGCATGCCGTGACACGTGGCGCAGTTAGCGGCAAAAAGGCGTCCACCCTGGTCAATAACGGATGGACTAGACAGGTCGATGTCGGCCGACGCCGTGGCAGTTGTAGCCATGCCATACGCAGCCCCGGTGGTCAGCAGTCCAATGCCGACGAGCAACACAATGGCGATAGGGGAGCGGCGCCCGCGTTTGCGGGGAGAGGGGTTCTTTTTCTCTGACATTGTGTATCTACCGTCTACTTGAGTACGTAAATGACCATGAACAGGGCGATCCAGACGACGTCAACAAAGTGCCAGTAGTAAGAGACGGCAATCGCGGTCGTTGCTTCTTTGTGACCGAAGCGCTTCACAGCGTAGGCGCGCCCGATGACGAGCAGGAAGGCGATCAAACCGCCGGTTACGTGGAGTCCGTGAAAACCGGTTGTCAGATAAAAGGCTGCTCCGTAGGCGTTTGAGTTGAGCATGATGCCGTCGGAAACCAGGTTGGCGTACTCAAAAATTTGTCCGCAGACGAAGACGGCGCCGAGCGCGTAGGTGAGAAAAAACCACTCAACCATGCCCCACTGCGTGGGCTTCCAGCTCGTGGCACGCGGCTGCAAACGCTCAGCGGCAAACACGCCGAACTGGGCGGTAAACGATGAGGAAACAAGAATCAGGGTATTCGTCAACGAGTAGGGAAAATTAAGCAAACTGGACTCCGCTGCCCACTGCTCGGGAGCGGCGGACCGCAGGGTGAAATAGATTGCGAAGAGGCCAGCAAAGAACATCACTTCGCTGCCGAGCCACACGATAGTGCCCACCGCAACCGGACTGGGTCGGTTGACGACGGGGGAGTTGGAGCGCGAGGAAACTGTGGCTGTAGTCACCTCTCCATTATGTCGGAAAGGCGGGCGGGACATGGTTTCCTGTGGTGCGTTTTCCGCCGTGTGGCAAGTAATCTATGGACTATGGCGCATGAGTTCACCTGGACGGAAACCATCAGTTCCCTGTTGGCGGAAAAGGACCTCAGTATTGTCCAAGCGACCTGGGCAATGAACGAAATCGTGAAGGGTCAAGCCACCGATGCGCAGCTAGCGGGATTCCTCGTCGCCCTGCGCGCTAAGGGCGAATCTGTTGATGAGGTCGTCGGTTTTCGCGAAGCAATCTTGGCGAATGCGGTTGCACTCCCTGTCTCTGCACGTTCGCTCGACATCGTGGGCACGGGAGGCGACGGTTTCAAGACCGTCAATGTGTCGAGCATGGCGGCAATCGTTTGCGCGGCCGCGGGAGTGCCTGTTGTGAAGCACGGCAATCGGGCGGCGAGCAGTGCGTCAGGATCTTCCGATGTGCTCTCCGAGCTAGGCATTGATCTCACGCTGGAATCTGACGCGTTGAGCAAAGTTTTTGATGAGACGGGCATTGTCTTCGCGTTTGCGTCAGCTTTCCATCCCGGCTTCCGACATGCTGCCGGCGTTCGATCCGAAATGGGCATTCCGACGGTCTTCAACATTTTGGGCCCCCTGTGCAACCCCGCGCAGCCGAAGGCCAACGCCATTGGCGTTGCCGTTCGCGAACGCGTGGCACTCATGGTGGGCGTCTTGCAGTCGCGCGACGCGACGGCACTGGTTTTTAGAGGGGACGAAGGGCTCGACGAGTTGAGCATCGCTGGACACTCGCACATCTGGGAGGTAAGTAGGGGACGAGTCGTCGAGCATGACCTCGACCCCCGTGATCTCGGCCTGGCGCTGACTTCTCTCGATCAGGTTCGGGGTGGTACACCGAGCGAAAACGCGACTATTGCGCGTGCCACCCTGTCCGGCCAGAACGGTCCCGTTCGGGACATCGTTGTGCTCAATGCCGCGGCAGGCCTGTCAGCCTTCGAACTTATGGAGAATCCCGCGGCTGGCGACACGCACATTGTGGAGCGCTTGAGTACTCACATGGCTCGGGCGGCCGAGGCTATCGACTCGGGAGCGGCAACCGCCAAGCTCGAGCAATGGGCCGCAGTGACGCGACAGCACGCTCCGAAAACACGGACTTAGACGCAACTCAGGCACACGAAGACGGCCGCGCTAAAGAGCGGGAGAGTCGTCGTCTATCCAGTTCAGGCTGCGTTCAACGGCCTTGTGCCACACGCGCATCCTCCGTTCACTTTCATCGGCAGCCATGGCCGGAATCCAGCGCTTGTTC
>WLNS01000090.1 GCA_009699665.1 Actinomycetota bacterium | reverse complement strand
CATGAGGGGTCCGCGACGGGCGCGTCTCAGTAATCGAGAGACTCGTGAGATCACACCCTGATCCCGGGCTGTTTCGTCGTCGTCGGGCGAAGGCTCCGTCGTGGCCATGGCCGCCATCTGACGCCACGACTCGGCTAGCGCCGGAGGTGTCGTGAGCCGTGGCGGCTCAACACGCACCGCAGCGTGCTCCAATATGGCGACCCGCTCTCCGCTACTGACAGAGGCGTAGTCCTGAGCCACGCGATGAACTGCGTGCTGCTCATCCCGGCCCAATTGTTCCAAGAAGACGAGTTCTACTACTGCGGGAGCGAGTGCATGACCGAGGTATCGTCCCGGTCCGACGCAACGTCCCACGCGATAGCCACCGACCACCTCGGGCATGTCATCGTGATTCATGTCCCCAGAGTCTCAGGCAACTAATCTTCGAGAGATTGTTCCACTGTTGATGTGCACAGCCTGATGAACCGACTGCTGTGAACGGCAAGCGTAGACTGAACGCGTGTTGGACGTTCGCCTCCTCGGCTTTAGCGAAGCGGCCGTCAATTATCGGGACGCGTGGGAGATTCAACGAAGTGTTCACCACGACGTGGTCGCCGGTCTCTCTGCGAACACCCTCCTCCTCATGGAACACCAGAGCGTATATACAGCCGGCAAGCGAACCGAAGACGCGGAGCGACCGTCGGACGGCACCGAAGTCATCGATGTGGACCGCGGTGGCAAAATCACGTGGCACGGACCGGGGCAACTCGTCGGCTATCCGATCGTTCGTCTGCCTGATCCCGTTGACGTCGTCGCCCACGTACGCCGTCTCGAAGGCGTTCTGATTGACGTGCTGTCGACTCAGGGCATCGACGGTGAACGCGTCGAGGGCCGCAGCGGCGTGTGGGTGAAGAGCGGTTTGTCACACAACAAAATCGCTGCGATAGGCATCCGCGTTGCCGAGGGAGTCACCATGCACGGATTCTCTCTCAACTGCTCAAACTCACTCGAACCCTATGAGAAAATCATCGCGTGCGGCATTCTCGACGCCGGAGCCACCACAGTGTCGCGTGAGTTGGGAATAGACGTCACCCCGACCGACGTTGTTGAGATTGTCAGCCAGATGTTCGCCACAACCTTTGAGGCCATTCATGAATTCAACTGAGGGCAGAAAGCTCCTCCGTCTCGAGGTGCGCAATGCTGAGACTCCGATCGAACGCAAGCCCGAGTGGATCCGAACGACGGCCAAGATGGGGCCCGAGTATCAGGCCCTGCACGGACTCGTCAAAAGTGAGGGCCTCCATACCGTCTGTCAAGAGGCCGGATGTCCAAATATCTACGAGTGCTGGGAGGACCGCGAGGCGACCTTCCTCATCGGCGGGTCGCAGTGCACGCGACGATGCGATTTCTGTCAGATTGACACGGGCAAACCCGACGACTTCGACGCCGACGAGCCCCGACGTGTGGGCGAATCCGTGACCAAGATGGGATTGCGCTACGCGACGGTGACGGGGGTGGCGCGCGATGACCTCCCCGATGAAGGAGCCTGGCTCTACGCAGAAACCATTCGAGAAATTCACCGGCAATCACCGGGTACCGGGGTTGAGATACTGGTGCCAGATTTCAGCGGCACACCCGAGCTTCTCGGCAAAGTCTTTGAGGCCGCGCCCGAGGTATTTGCGCACAATCTCGAAACGGTCCCGCGCATCTTCAAGCGCATCCGCCCGGCCTTTCGTTATGAACGGTCGCTCGACGTCATCACGCAGGGCCGCCGCGCCGGAATGATTACCAAGTCCAATCTGATTCTGGGAATGGGTGAAGAGCGCACCGAAGTTTCGGCTGCGCTGCGCGACCTCTACGACGCCGGAACCGACATCATTACGATCACCCAATACCTGCGTCCGAGTTCCCGGCACCACCCCGTGAAGCGTTGGGTGCGGCCCGAGGAATTCGTCGAACTCAAGGTTGAGGCCGAAGAAATGGGTTTCCTGGGAGTGCTGTCTGGGCCCCTCGTGCGCAGCTCGTATCGCGCCGGCCGACTTTACGCCGGATCGATGCTCGCCCGCGGCCGCGATATTCCGGATCATTTGGCCCATTTGGTTGCCGAAAAGCAAAGTTTTACTCAAGCCGTATGACCCGCAAGGGATTCACGCACCCGCGAATATTCCTCCCCCGGTATTGTTGAGCCATGGCAAAGAAGAAGAACCGCGAACCCGGCCAGCTTGCTCAGCTCTGGGAGGTTTATAAGGTCACCCGCAAGCACAACCCCATGGTCACTCTCTGGACCCTGCTCGTGCTTGTCGGTCCCCTTGCGCTGGCTGCTGCCGGTTGTGGCATATTTGCCGGTGGCAACCCCGTCAATTGGATTCTGTGGCTCGTGCTCGGTCTCTTGGTAGGCATTCTGCTGGCGCTCATCACCATGGGACGAATTGCCGAGTCGACTGCCTACCGCCAGATGGAAGGGCGACCCGGCGCCTCCGGTGCCGTGCTCTCGGGTGCCCTGAGACGCGGCTGGATAACCAGCGACCAACCCATTGCGGTCAACCCAAAAACGATGGACTGCGTCTTCCGCGCCGTGGGCCGAGCCGGCGTCGTGCTGGTTGCCGAAGGACCGGTCACGCGCACCCAGCGACTCGTTGATGACGAGCGCCGCAAAAGCGTTCGGTTGTTGCCCAATGTGCCCATCACGGTCTTGACCGTCGGTCCCGACACGAGCTCAGTTCCCCTGACACAGTTGTCGCGGCGCATCAAACGCATGCCCAAGGTGATCACCAAGTCCGAAGTTCTCATCGTTTCGAAGCGCATGTCGTCGCTCGGGCACGACATGCCGATTCCCAAGGGAATTGACCCCAAACGGGTCCGCAGCATGGGGCGCCCGCGCTAGGTCACTCGTCGCGAAAACCGCGCCCGCGCGTCAACGCGTCGTGCGAACGAGCACGGTGCCGGCAATTTTGTCGTGGAAACCACGCTGATCGCGATCCCAGACGAGTGCCGGGATCACGACGCCGAGCAGCAGGCTACGAACAATCGGGCGCCATACGCCCACCCACCCGCCTCGGATTGGCGTGACGGCCATCCCCATCAGGCGGTGACCCAGGCTTCCCCCGAGGAGTGGGATGGCCACGATCTGAAGCGCCACAAAAATACCGAGCACAGCAAATTGCCCGGCTCCCGGCCGCGTCAAGGCGGGCAGGCCCAACCACAGCAGAGCAATGACATAGGAGATGCCCCAGTCGATCACAAGTCCCACAATGCGCCGACCCGGACGAGCAACCGAACGGTATCCGTCACGCGGCAAGCCGAGGTTTTCGCCTGGATAGGAAGACGACGAAGACGATGACGGACGCGATGAGCTCACGTCTTCATCCTAGAGAAGCGCCGGCCGGCTGCTTCGACCAGTCGTTGCCGTAACATGTACGAAACAATTGCGTCACAGCCGTGTCATGGCGCGCACTTAGAGTGACACTACGAGAGAACTCGTGACGTACCCCCTACCCCTTCGACGAAGAGACAAAAGACGCATGTTCACAAACTCATCTGAAGTTCTTGCATTCATCAAGGACAACGACGTCAAGTTCCTTGACATTCGCTTCTGCGACCTGCTGGGTGTTCAGCAGCATTTCAACATTCCCGCTCACACCGTCGATGAGGAATTCTTCACTGTCGGCCAGCTCTTTGACGGATCGTCGATTCGCGGCTTTGCTTCGATTCACGAGTCCGACATGCAGCTCATTCCGGACGTGTCGACGGCCTACGTCGATCCCTTCCGTGAGCTCAAGACGTTGGTCATGATTTTTGACATCTACAACCCCCGCAACGGCGAAATCTATGGCCGCGATCCCCGTCAGGTAGCCAAGAAGGCTGAAAAGTATCTGGCCTCGACGGGCATCGCCGACACCGCATTCTTCGCTCCCGAAGCTGAGTTCTTCATCTTCGATGACGTTCGCTATGAGGTCAGCCAGAACCGGAGCTTTTACTCGGTTGATTCGTCGGAAGCCGCGTGGAACACCGGCCGCAAAGAAGACGGCGGAAACCTCGCCAACAAGACCCCCTACAAGGGTGGATACTTTCCCGTGTCACCGGTCGATCAGCATGCCGACATGCGTGACGACATCTGTATCAAGCTCGAAGAGGTCGGCCTCATCCTGGAGCGTTCGCACCACGAGGTAGGAACAGCGGGCCAGGGCGAAATCAACTACCGCTTCGACACGATGGTGAAAGCCGCCGATGACATTCTCAAATTCAAGTACGTGGTCAAGAACACCGCTCTCGAGTGGGGAAAAACAGCCACATTCATGCCTAAGCCGCTGTTTGGCGACAACGGATCGGGGATGCACACCCACCAGTCGCTGTGGAACGATGGCAAGCCACTGTTCTATGACGAGAATGGCTACGGTGGCCTCAGCGACATCGCGCGCTGGTACATCGGTGGCCTGCTCAAGCACGCCGCTTCGGTGATTGCCTTCACGAACCCGTCCCTCAATTCGTTCCACCGCCTGGTTCCCGGCTTTGAGGCACCGGTCAACCTGGTCTACTCGGCAGGTAACCGTTCGGCAGCCATCCGCATCCCCATCACCGGCACCAACCCCAAGGCCAAGCGCATTGAGTTCCGTGCGCCCGACGCCTCGGGCAACCCGTACCTCGCTTTCGCCGCGCAGATGATGGCCGGACTCGACGGCATCAAGAACCGCATCGAGCCTCACGAGCCTGTCGATAAGGATCTCTACGAGCTGCCTCCGGAGGAAGCCAAGAACATTCCTCAGGTCCCGGCCTCGCTCGACGAGGCACTCTCAGCCCTCGAAAACGACCACGAGTTCTTGCTCGCCGGAAACGTGTTCACGACAGACCTCATCGAAACGTGGATCTCGTACAAGCGAGAGAACGAAATCAAGCCGATGGCCCAGCGTCCTCACCCGTTCGAGTACGAGCTGTACTTCGGGGTCTAAGTCGCCCCGAACCGCTGTATCAGATTGGCCGCCCTCAAGAGGGTGGCCAATCTCGTTTGTCGCGAAGCCGCCTGGCTAAACGATGACGGGCCGCACGTCGTCATCGAAGAAAACGCGTTCGAAGACGGTGCGTGCGCGACGCGTTGTTCCCAAATAGAGCTCCTCAAGCTCGGAGGCGCTACCGGGTGGCATTCCCAACAGGCGCGCCAACCCCTCGAGGTCATCGCGATCTGTCGGCAATACATCCGTGAGTCGGTTGTTCCAGAGCGTTCCCGAAGCGCGCACACGGGAGGCGAGCAGCCACGCATCGCGAAGACGCTGGGCGTCGGTCTCACTCACGAGTTGCACCTGCTGACACACGTCTAGGGCGACCAGGGTCGACGTCGTTCGAAGGGCCGGCACTGTTCCGCCAAAGCGCATCTGCATAAGCTGGACCAGCCATTCCACGTCGCTCAGTG
>WLNS01000009.1 GCA_009699665.1 Actinomycetota bacterium | reverse complement strand
TGCAGACCTCGCGGCCCCGTTGAGCCGATATACATGCCGGGCCGTTTGCGAACCGCCTCAAGGCCTTCGAGAACCTGTATGTCGCTGGCTCCGTATTCGCCTTCTGATGAGGGCTTTTTTGATTCCTTTGCCATGTCAGTCTCGCACTCCCAAACCGGTGTAAAGCCTGGCTAAATCCTACCGAATCAGGCTGTGAAAACGGGGGACGTGAGACCCTTCGCGCGCCCTGTAGCACCCGATCTGACGAGCGCCCCGAGCATATCTATCCAAAGGTGTCTCGGGGCCCACGGCCGGGCACCGAGCGGATTCCGTGTTTCCAAGACGGCTGATCCGGTCCCCGAAATTTCAGCGCCGTAATGTCAGCCTCGGGAAAGGCTGCGCGCAAACGAGTCAGAATTTCCGGGCCGAGCATGCGCAATTGAGTGGCCCAGGCCGTGGACTCGCACAGAACGGTGAGGGTTCCGTCAGCGATGCCCTCTGCGGTCGTTCGCTCGGCGATGTCCGGTCCGACCAGTTCCGGCCAACCACTCAACACGTCCGATTCCACCAAGAACGGCGTCCAGCCGAGGTCGAGGGTTAAATCACCCAGGACATTTCCCACCCCGCGCGGATCCCGCCCTGGACCAAAGGGTTCCGAAGAATTTTTTTCTTTAGATCGGTTTCGCCGTTTTCGCGCATCGGCCGACAGCGACATGCGTATTCGCAATCGGTCAAAAAGCTCTGACGCCGCGCTCGAATCTGACATGTTTTCACGCCACACTTTCGTCCAGAATCTTGCCGTCACTGATGCGTGTGACGAATAGCCGAAGAGACTCCGGGATGTCTTCTTCAACGGCCGCCGTTATCAAGACCTGTTCGACCCCCAGCAAACTCTCGGCGAGGTGCATGCGCCGTTGTGAATCAAGTTCCGCAAAGACATCGTCGAGAATGACGATCGGGTCACCGGCCGGCCCGTGGCTGCGCTTTAAATCAAGTTCTGCGAGTCGCAGGGCCAAAACAAATGACCAGCTTTCTCCGTGGCTTGCATAGCCCTTGGCCGGCAGCTCATTGAGGCTCAAATTCAGATCGTCACGGTGAGGGCCAACCGTGGTCTGCCCGCGGTCAATATCATCGGCCCGGCGCTCTCGCAGCTGGTCGGCGAAGCTTTGCGCGTAGGGAGCATCAACAGTGGTGACTGACATGTGAAGTGTCACGGTAATGTCGTCGTTTGTTCCCGAAATAGTGGCGTATCTGTTGACCAGGAACGGCCGCAGTAACGACACCGTGTTTTCTCGGGCTGTCACTATCTCAGCGCCCAATGAGACAAGTTTTTGATCCCAGATATCCAGGGTGTTGTAGTCGGTGGTCTCGCGTCGATTCAGCCGAAGAGATTTAAGCAGGCTATTGCGTTGCTTTATCGTGCGGTCATAGTCCGCTAAAGTTCCACGCAGCTTGGGGGACAATGAACAGGCAACATCATCGATATAGCCCCTTCGCGCAACAGGTTCACCGCGAATAAGCGTGATGTCCTCCGGCGCAAACATAACAACCGAAAGGGAGCGCGAAAAATCTAACGCCTTAACCAGATTGCCCGATAGTTGATGTCGCCCGGGCCCTTCGCGATTAATTTCCCATTCAAAATTCAGACTTCGGTCGCCTGACACTACTGTCGCCCGAACGATTGTCGAGTCGGCTCCTTTTCGAATCAAACCCGAAAGGTGAGAAAGTCGGTGGGATCGACCGTGCGCAAGCGCATAGACAGCCTCAACAAGATTGGTTTTCCCCTGACCGTTTTTTCCCTGAAAGACAGAAACCCCCGAGCGAAGGTCAAGGTCGGCCGCAGAGTAATTGCGAAAATCCCGAAGGCTTAGTCGCTGAACGCGCATGGTTAGCGCATCAATAGATTTGGCTGTAACAAATATTTGAAGCCGGTCACGTCAAGATCCGCTGCCGAAGTCTGGCGTGTGATGAGCACCGGTCCTGGCTTCGGCTGATTGCCAACTTCTGACATGGTGAAACCAAGCCGGGCAAATTCTGAATGGAGAGCATTCAAACCATCAAGCAAAAAATCTGGTTTGAGCGACACCACCATGTCGGCGCCGGCCAGTGTGCTGTCGACATTTTCAGAGGCCTGGGCTTTATCGCCACCGGAACCATCCAGTAAAACCCCGTCTTGGGAAAACGTAAATTTGATGGCAATGTCTCGTTCCAGAACAAGCTTGACGCGGCGCACGGCCTCAACAAGTTCAGCAGTGTTCACGACAGCATAGTTATCGACACTCTCGGGAAAAAGGCGTCGTATCGGCGGGTACTGACCGCGAATCAGAACAGACGTCACCGTCTTGTCGTCCGCGGAAAACGCAATAAGTTCCCGCTCCCCTTCCGCTGTGAAAGTAATGCTCAGTTTTCCCGATGCAGCAAAGGTCTTGCTGACTTCGTGAATGATCCGCGCGGGAACGAGCGCAGTGAGTTTTGTAGCCCCGTCCGATCCCTCCCAATCAATAGTTCGAATAGCAACTCGATACCGGTCTGTTGCGATCAGGCTTAATTGATTTTCTTCGACCTCAATAAGAACGCCGGTGATAACAGGCGTCACGTCTTCTCGCGAGGCCGCAACGGCTACCTGACCGACCGCATCCGCAAACAAATCTGCGGGTACCTGACCCACCCGGCCAGTAACAACGGGGATACTGGGATATTCGTCGAGTGGCATTGATAAAAGAGTGAAGGATGCCTTGCCGCACTTAATTGATACCCGGGAATCTTGCGTAGAGAAAATAACGGGCGCCTCGGGAAGGCGGCTGGCGATGTCGGCCAATAGTCGGCCTGACACAAGTAAGCGCCCAGGCTCTGATACCGCAGCGGCGATCCTAATGGTCGCCGAAGCTTCGTAATCAAAAGAGGATAAGACAATGCCCGTGTCGGTCGACTCGATGAGAACGCCACCGAGCACCGGGTGATTAAATTTGCTCGGCAGCAGCTTGACGGCGAAAGAGACGGCTTCGCTAAACACATCCCTGTTGACTTCGAATTTCACGATCTATCCCTACTTTTGTTCGCCGAAGTTCCATGCTAGTCCGCACGCTGCTATCCACATACTCCCTTAACGCGGCCGTGAATGTTATCGATTTGGCTGCTTAATAAAGAGAAAGAGTATTCATCTTAACTGCTGTGGAAACTGTGCATAAATGATGAAACTTTCTTACTTTTGAGGAAAGAACACCCGTGTAAGTTGTTTACTCCCTGCCGCGGACTATGGCACGAAGAGGTCTCTTGGCGTGAGAGCGTTAGTGTTTATCCACAACAAAATCAAATTTGTACACACAGGACCAACAATTCCGGAAAGAGAATCCACAGACTTATCCACAGGGGTTTACGCGACCTGGGAGGTCCTTTGCTTCACTCGGGTGGTGAGATCAGTCACCTGGTTGTATATCGATCGCCGTTCTTTCATAAGCTCAGTAATTTTTTTATAGGCGTGCATCACGGTTGTGTGATCCCGGCCACCAAACAACTGGCCAATTTTCGGCAGTGAGAGATTCGTCATTTCTCGGCACAAGTACATAGCAATCTGGCGGGCGGTTGCAACGGCCTGTGCTCGTGATGAACCAGTGAGTTCGTCGACGCTAAGTTTGAAGTATTCGGCAGTGGCGTTGACGATGTCATGAGGGGCGACAACGTTGGCGTCGTCGAGAGAAATAAGGCCCTTGAGGACTGTTTGAACGAGGGGTAGGTCAACGGGCTGCTTATTAAGGTTGGCAAAAGCGGTAACCCTAATCAGGGTTCCTTCAAGTTCGCGAATATTACTCGTAACTTTTGTGGCCATGTATTCCAGAATTTCGTGGGGAACGTTTAGCCTTTCTTTCTCGGCTTTCTTGCGCAAAATAGCGATGCGCGTTTCAAGGTCGGGGGTTTGAACATCGGTGATTAAGCCCCACTCAAAACGAGTAACCATGCGGTCTTCGAAACCGGTGAGGTGTTTCGGCGGCAGGTCACTCGTAATGACGACCTGCTTATTGTGATCATGCAGTGTGTTGAAGGTGTGAAAGAAAGCCTCTTGGGTCTCTGCCCGGCCCTGAAGAAACTGAATGTCGTCGATGAGCAAAATATCAATGTTTCTATATCGCGACTGAAAAGCCGATCCTCGGTTGTTGGCAATGGAGTTGATGAAATCGTTCGTAAATTCCTCAGAACTCACGTAGCGAACACGAATGGTAGGAAACAAACTTTGCGCATAGTGTCCAATGGCGTGAAGGAGGTGGGTTTTACCCAGGCCGCTTTCGCCGTAGATAAAAAGAGGGTTATAGGCTTTGGCCGGAACCTCGGCAACGGCTACCGCGGCGGCGTGGGCGAATCGATTAGACCCGCCAATGACGAAGCTGTCGAAGGTATATTTTGGGTTGAGCCGGGTTTCTCCGTCGTTTGCTGCTCTGATGATCGTGGGCTCGGTCGTCACGTCACGAAAATCAAAGTCGCCCGTCGGCTCGAGAATGTCGGACTTGGTGATTTCTGGATTCACAACGATGGCAAAGGTTGCCACACCGCTCTGCTCGCTGAGCCGGGTGATGGCCGCCAAGAGCGGAATGCGCAACCGCTCTTCAATCATGCTGCGCGTAAAGTCGTTGGGGACCTCAAGATAAAACGTGCCTGCTATTACCCCTTTGGGTTCAACCAAACTGGCGAAACCGTAGAGAGGGGGCGTTACCGCCGGGTCTTCGGCAAGGGCTGCAAGAATATCGTTCCAGGCCGCGCGGAGGGTCGTGTCGTCCATAAGTTGCCGTATTTCCTATGTTGTCTCGTGATGACCATTATCTCCGCCGGAGGGCCGGAATAACAGCTGCGATGTAGCCGGTAGCAACGATATCGAACGCAAGCCAGGCCTGTGGATATCGGCCAGTCTAACCTGTGGAAAACTTCTCGGTTTGACCGAAGGGCGCTGTCTCGCCTAGTTTTAACCCTTGGCGAGGTTATCGCCCACTCGAGTTTTTGTTACTACGGAGTTTTGTTCATGACCAAGCGCACCTTTCAGCCCAACAATCGTCGTCGCGCGAAGACGCACGGATTTCGCGCGCGTATGCGCACCCGCGCTGGCCGCGCCATTTTGGCTGCTCGCCGCCGCAAGGGTCGCACCGAGCTCTCTGCGTAGTCGGGTTTAACCCGTGCTGCCGCGGGCCCAACGCCTTACCGGTCCGAAAGACATTCGTGATGTCTTTCGGACCGGCGCTAAACGCGGTAACGGCCTGGTTGTTTGTTATGCGCGAAAATCGGATCGGCCGCGTGCGGCTGTGGTGGTGAGCAATGCCGTTGGTAACGCTCCCACGCGCAACAGGGTGAAGAGACGCTTGCGCCACGCGCTCGCCATGACCCTCCCGCAGCAGTCTGTCGATCTGGTTGTTCGCGCGTTACCGGCAAGTGCGCACGCCTCGTGGAACGAGCTTGCTAGTGCAACAATTGATTCAATGACACGAGCGGTGGCCGATGCGTAGTTTGTTGGCGTTTATCTTTCTCGTGCCCCGAAACACGGGCATTGCGCTGCTGACGGCCTACCGGTTTGCGATCTCACCGCTCTATGGTGATGTGTGTCGGTACTATCCATCGTGTTCGCACTACAGTTTGATAGCGGTCGGTCAGCGCGGTCTGGTTATTGGCTCATGGCTAACGGCGCGTAGGCTAGTGAGGTGCCACCCGTGGGCGGCGGGCGGCATTGATGACGTTCCGCTCCCGAGACACCAGTATTTTCATGTACACCCCTCAGGGTTTGTCTCGCCCTAACTTCCCCTCGCTACAGAACGGCTCAAGGTCTCGTCACCATGGACATCATTGGCACCATACTCTGGCCCATCAAGTGGGCCATCGAGCTCATTCTTGTTTTTTTCCACTGGGTATTTACTTCCATCGGTCTGGATCCGGCCGCCGGCATAACCTGGGTACTTGCCATCGTCGGGCTGGTCGTTGTTGTTAGAGCGGCACTCATCCCTATTTTTGTTCGACAGATTAAGAGCCAACGCAAGATGCTTGAAATCGCGCCGGAGCTCAAGAAGGTTCAAGCAAAATACAAAGGCAAGCGCGATCAGTTCTCGCGCGAAGCCATGTCGCGGGAAACAATGGCGCTGTATCGCAAGGCCGGGACCAACCCGATGAGCTCATGCCTTCCTCTGCTGCTTCAAATGCCTATCTTTTTCGGCCTCTTCTCGGTGCTGAATGATGCCCAACAGGGCAAGTCGGGCGTGGGACTGATGACCATGCAACTGACGCAGCAGTTCTCAAACGCGAGCCTCTTTGGCATCGCTCCACTGCACAGCAGTTTTCAGAGTGCGATGAATGCCATACCCGCAGAGGTCGCCGTCATGGTGATTGCGGCCGTCATGGTGGTCTTGATGACGGGCTCGCAGTTCATCACTCAACTTCAGATTGTTTCGAAGAACATGTCTGAAGAGACCAAGGCCAGCCCCACCTTCCGGCAGCAGAGAGTTCTGCTCTACATCCTGCCCCTTGTTTTTGCGTTCTCGGGCTTTACCTTTCCCATCGGCGTTATGTTCTACTGGCTCGCTTCGAACTTCTGGACGATGGGCCAGCAGTTCTTGGTCATCCGAAACATGCCCTCGCCCGGTTCACAGGCGGCCAAGGCACGCGAGGAGCGCCTGGCGCGCAGCGGAAAACTCGTCAGCAAGGACGTCGAAATCATCGAGGTCGAAGAGAAGCGCGTCACCACACAGCGCCAGCAACCCGTGGCCAAGAAGAAGAGATCAAAGAAGAAGGGCCGCTAACCGTGACAACTACTGAACCAGACGAGACGCGCACTGAAGTAACGGCGTCGCTGAGTGAGCTGGAAAAAGAGGGCGATATCGCCGCCGACTTCATCGAAGAGCTCCTCGACATTTGTGATCTCGACGGCGATCTTGATATTGACGCCCGAAACGGCCGCGCGTATGTTTCTGTCGTAGCCACCGAAGCAGGCGGGCTTGACCGCCTCGCCCGCGCCGAGTCGGTCGCCGCCCTGCAGGAGCTGACGCGTCTTGCCGTGCAGAACAAGACGGGCGCATTTTCGCGGCTGATTCTTGATGTCGCGGGTTCACGAGAAGCTCGAGCCGCAGAACTGGAGTTGCTCGTGGCCACTGCCGGGGAGCGCATAGACGGCGGAGCCACCTCGGCCGCTTTGCCGCCCATGAGTTCATACGAGCGCAAGCTGGTGCATGACTTTGCTGCCGCTCGAGGACTCGTCTCCTCATCTCGTGGCGAGGGGCGAGACCGCCACACGGTTATCACCCGTCCCTAGTTTCACGTGAAACATGGCATTTGAGTCGGAGCCTGAGCCCGCGGTCGCGGCAACTATCTTTCCGACGGGAATCGAGAAGATTCGCGCCTTTGCGAGGAACCTCGCGGAGCAGGGAGAGGCTCGCGGCCTGATTGGTCCCCGCGAACCGGGCAGATTGTGGTCCCGCCACATCCTGAATAGCGGCGTGCTTGCAGAAGTCCTCAGACCGGGTCACGTTATCGACGTGGGCTCGGGGGGCGGCCTGCCGGGCATCGTTGTGGCCATCGCCCGACCCGATGTTCATTTCACCCTGGTCGAGCCCATGGAACGGCGAACGGTGTGGCTTGACGAGCAGGTGACAGAACTGGATTTGGCGAACGTGACCGTCTGTCGGGCACGGGCGCAGGAAGCCCCCTTCATGGAGGCGGGCGATCAGGTCACCGCGCGGGCCGTGAGTGCCCTGCGCACCCTCATTCCCCTGGTGGTGCCGCTCGTGAAACCAGGAGGTGAGCTCATCCTCATGAAGGGAGAGAACGCCGCGCAAGAGATCTTGGATGCCCACAAGCAGATCTCGCAACACGGCCTGACAGATGTCCGCGTCGTTACGCTCGGGGCACATGTGCTTGAGCAGCCGACGTGGGTTGTTCGGGCTACAGTTGACTAGTATCTGCCGAACATCTCTCAAGGGTTTCACGTGAAACAATCCGACCTCAATGCCCTCCCGGGCGACGACATCAACCAATCCCCGCTGGCGGATCAACTGGGAGAACTGCAGCAGCGCCGACTCATCTATACCGCTCCCCCGCCACCACTTCCTCGGCGAACCCGGGTGATTTCGGTGTCGAACCAAAAGGGCGGGGTGGGCAAGACCACGACGACCGTCAATTTTGCGGCGGCCTTGGCGCACGCGGGCGCTCGGGTGCTCGTGATTGACCTTGACCCGCAGGGAAACGCGTCTACAGCCCTGGGCATCGATCACCACGGCGACATTCCTGGTATTTACGAAGTTCTCATCGGCGAGGCATCTTTGGCCGACGTTATCAAGCCCAGCACAGAGCCGGGCGCGCTTTTTTGCGTGCCCTCGAATATCCATCTCGCGGGAGCCGAGATCGAGATCATTGACCGAGAGAGGCGCGAGTTTCTGCTTCGTGCCGTGCTGGAAAAGTTCCTATCTGACCCGAAGCAGAGCTTCCACTATGTATTGATTGACTGTCCGCCGTCGCTCGGCCTGCTCACAATCAACGCCTTCGTTGCGGCGCAAGAAGTTCTGCTGCCCATCCAGTGTGAATACTATGCGCTGGAGGGAATGGCTCAGCTCTTAGACACCATGCGGCGCATTCAGGCGCATCTGAATCCCGGGCTCACGCTCTCGACCATTCTGCTCACCATGTTTGACTCTCGCACGCGCTTGGCTCAAGAGGTCGCCGACGAGGTGCGCAATAATTTCCCTCGTGAAGTGCTTGCGACAATTATTCCGCGCACTGTGCGGGTCTCCGAGGCCCCAAGCTTTGGCCGCTCCATCATCAGTCACGACCCGGGCTCTTTGGGCGCTGTGTCATATATGGAGGCGGCCTACGAAATGGCGGCACGAACGGGGCCGTGGTCGTGAACATATTCGAAGGTCGGGCCAGCCGGCGCCGATGACAACGTAGACACTCATACTCGACACGTCACACAGAGAGCAGACATTCATGGCAACGAAGCGAACGGGACTGGGCCGCGGCATCGGCTCACTTATTCCGGCAGCGCCCACGGCGACGGGTGATCGACCCGTCGACGTGTTTTTTCCCGCGTCACCGGCAAATCCCACCGAACCACTCGTTGACGTTCCTGGCGCCCACCTGGCGTATTTGTCACCGGATCTGATTGTGCCGAATGCTCAGCAGCCACGACATGTTTTTGACGAGGCAGACATGGCCGAGCTCGTTCACAGCATTCGAGAGGTTGGGGTTCTACAGCCCGTCGTGGTGCGGCCTATCGCCGGCTCGAAGACCTATGAACTGATTATGGGGGAGCGCCGATTGCGCGCGTCCAAGATTGTCGGACTGGCGAGCATCCCGGCCATCGTTAAAGAAACCGCGGATGATGCAATGCTGCGCGACGCACTTCTGGAAAACCTTCACCGATCAGAGCTCAACCCGCTCGAAGAGGCATCGGCCTATCAGCAACTACTTCAGGACTTCGGCATCACCCAGGAGCAGCTCGCCGATCGGATTGGCCGCTCTCGTCCCCAAATTTCAAACACGATGCGGCTCCTGAAGCTCCCCGAGAAGATCCAAACGAAAGTGGCCGCAGGAGTATTAAGCGCCGGACATGCTCGAGCCATCTTGGCCGCGGGCGATCCGGCTAGCATGACGCGCTTGGCTGACCGCATTATCAGAGAGGACCTGAGTGTCAGGGCAGCAGAGTCGATAGTGGCCACCGCGAAGCCCGTCAGCACGAAACCCACAACGACCGCCGGAACGCGACGGGCACACCTGAACGAGGTGGCGGAACGCTTGGGCGACCGCCTTGACACACGCGTCAAAATTACCTTGGGGGCCAAGAAAGGCCTGATCAGCGTTGAATTTGCGTCAGTTGCCGACTTGAATAGAATTCTGGCCGAGTTGGGCGAACAGCCGTTTGGTGGCTAACGAGGCCGGCTTACGCAAGGGATCAGCGCTAGGCTCCACCGGCGCGGGCAACCAGGTCACTGAAGACCTGGGCGAGACCCAATCCAGCGGCCTCAATGGCGAGGGGAACCAGCGACGTCTCAGTCAGACCTGGAAGGGCGTTGGCCTCCAGGAGCCAGGGCGTTCCCGTTGAGTCCACAATGAGGTCAATGCGCGCGAGATAGTCGAGGCCCAGCATCTCGTATACAGCGAGAGCGGTGTCGGCTACTGCGGCGGCGGCGACCTTGTTCAAGCGGGCGGGAGCATAGAACGTTGTCTCTCCGGCGTTGTAGCGGGCCTCAAAACTGTAGACCCCCTCGAGCGGCACGATTTCAACCGCGGGGAGCACCTCGGGCCCCGCCCCGCGATTCAGAATAGTAACGCCCACCTCGGTGCCATCGATGAACTGTTCGACGAGTGCTTCTTCGCAATAGGTAAAGGCTTCGACCATGGCGCGTGGTAAATCGGCGGATGTCGAAACGATGCTCACACCCTGAGCGGATCCACCCTGCGCCGGCTTCACAACGACGTGCTCGCCGAGGCGGCTCACAACGAGATCGAGCACGGAACCAGCCCCGAGCTCGCGGAACGCCTCGCGGGCCAGGGTCATCGATTCAGCGGTTTTCACCCCCCGGCGCGCGGCGAGAGTTTTTGTGGTGGGTTTGTGCCAGGCAAGGCGCGCCGCTTCAGAGTCTGGGCCAACATAGTGATGGCCAGCGGCCTTCAGCAGTCCGAGGAGGGCCCCATCTTCTCCGCTTGACCCATGCAGGGCCGGCCACACGACAGAGGGCCGCTCGGTGGCGAGGCGCGAGAGAAGAGTTGCGTCCGGGTCGATAACCGAAACTTCGTAAGCACTGGTCGACAGTGCGTCGGCGACGCGTCGCCCCGAGCGCAGTGAAACCTCGCGTTCGTGTGAAATGCCGCCAGCGAGAACGGAAACCGTACGTGCGGTCATGGGGGACTCCTTTTTCGTTAGCTCATGTCTGGGGGAGGGGCCGTGACGTTTTCGCTCACCGAAGGAAGCGAAAGTATGCCGGTTCCAGCAAACGTGTCGAGCAGGTCCTGTTCGCCCTGAATGACGGTGGCGAGGCGACGAATTCCCACTCGAATGTTTTCGGGCGTGGGATACGAGAAGGACAGGCGCAGGTTGTGGCGACCACCCCCGTCGGCAAAGAAAGCCGTTCCAGGAGTGTATGCCACCAGTTCGGTGACGGCGCGGGGAAGCATGGCCTTGCTGTCTAACTGTTCCGGCAGATCGACCCAAATATAGAAACCTCCCTGAGGGATGTTCCAGGCCAGATCCGGAAGGTGCTCGTCGAGTGCGCCCAGCATGGCGTCTCGGCGTTCGCGATAGACCCCACGAAATTCGTCAATTTGGCCACGCCAGTCGGCCTGTGCCAAATACTCAGAAATGACCATCTGGCTAAACGAACTCGGACACAGGATGGCGGCCTCAGCCGCGAGCACGAGCTTCTCACGAATGGCATGGGGGGCCAGCGCCCACCCGACGCGAAAACCAGGAGCGAGTGTCTTTGAGAAGGACCCCAGGTAGATCACGCCATCCTCGTCAAGGGACCGAAGGGCGGGAGGTACCGGCTGATCAAATGACAGAAGGCCGTAGGGATTGTCTTCCAGAATGAGAATGTCATTTTCTTGGCAGATCGCGAGGATTTCGGGCCGCCGCTCGGCAGAGAGCGTGACACCTGCGGGATTATGAAAATTGGGAATGGTGTACAGAAACTTAATGCGCTTCTTTTCTTGGCGAAGCTGCGCGATGGCCTCGCGCAGGGCTTCAGGAACAAGCCCGTCGTGATCGGTCAGCACGTGCACGACGTGTGCCTCGTAGGATCGGAAGACTCCAATCGCTCCCACATAGCTGGGGGCCTCGGCGAGGATGACATCTCCCGGGTCGATAAAAAGTTTGGTGACGAGATCGAGCGCCTGCTGGCTTCCCGTGGTCACCACGACGTTATCCATGCTGGCCGAGATACCCTCGAGGGCCATCACGTCAAGAATCTGTTCTCTGAGCCGCGGAACGCCCTGCCCGGAACCGTACTGGAGAGCCGAAGGGCCCTCGTTGGTCATGACGCTCTCGAGGGCAGAGCGAACCAAGTCTTCGGGAAGCGCCCGAACATAGGGCATCCCGCCGGCCAACGAAACGACCTCGGGGCGAGAAGCCACGGCAAAGAGAGCCCGAACCTCTGAAGCACTCAGCCCGGAAGCGCGCAGCGCATAGTGACCAAGCCACCGATCAAGAGTGATCGGCTGTCCACCGCGGGCGTCATTCACCGGTTAATGCTATCGGGCGCACAGCAACCAAAGATTCGCCGCGTTTGTGAGTTCGACACACGTGCGCCGGAAAACCGGGGTTTAGGCGATAAAGGCAGCCAGGTCGGCTTCGAGGGCCGGCTTGGGCTTTGCTCCGATAACGGTCTTCACCACCTCGCCATTCTGGAAGACCTTCATGGCGGGGATAGACGTGATCTGATAGGTCATCGCGGTCTGGGGATTCTCGTCGACGTTCAACTTGACGATGTCGATCTTGTCACCGTGCTCGGCCAGGATCTGATCAAGGATGGGGCCCACGGCTCGGCAGGGGCCGCACCATTCAGCCCAAAAGTCCACGAGGATGGGCTTGGTCGAAGCCAGCACCTCATTCGCAAAGGTGGCGTCGGTCACGGGGCGAGCTTGAGACATGGGTTTCTCCTTTGTGGGTGTGGTTTGTATGGGGCGTTGCGAACTAGCTCGACGAATTGGCGCTCGCCACTAACGAAGCGGGCAAGGCCGACAGGTAGTGTTCGGCGTCCAGGGCGGCGACCGTGCCGCTTCCGGCTGCCGTTACGGCTTGACGGTAGGTCGGATCGATGACATCACCAGCGGCAAAAACTCCGGTGACGGATGTTCGCGACGACCGCCCCTCAACCTCAACCGTTCCTTCGCTCGTGAGCGCTAACTGATTGTGCACCAAGTGGGTGCGGGGGTCGTTTCCGATAGCGATAAACAGCCCGTCAAGATCGAGCGTTCTCGTTTCGCCAGTCACCGTATCAATAAGGCCAACGGATTCAAGGTTGCTCTCTCCGTTGAGGGCGGTGACCGATGAGTTCCAGACGAATTCAATCTTTGGATTGTTGAACGCACGCTCCTGCATGATTTTCGACGCCCGCAGCGAGTCCTTGCGGTGGATGACGTAAACCTTCGTGGCGAAGCGCGTGAGAAAGGTGGCTTCCTCCATGGCCGAGTCCCCGCCCCCCACCACGGCAATCGTCTTCTCTCGAAAAAAGAAGCCGTCGCACGTAGCACACCACGAGACGCCGTGGCCGCTCAGGCGGTCCTCATCCGGAAGGCCCAGTTTTCGGTAGGCCGATCCGGTAGCAAAAATTACCGCTAAGGCCTGAAAGGTCTCACCCGAGCCCACGGTCACGCGCTTGACATCACCGGACAGCTCCAAGCTCGTGACATCATCGAGCAATACCTCGGCGCCAAACCTTTCCGCCTGCTCGCGCATGCGCTGCATCAGGTCGGGGCCCATGATTCCTTCGGGAAAACCCGGGAAGTTTTCGACATCCGTCGTGTTCATCAGCTCTCCGCCGGCTTCGACGGAACTGGCAATGACGAGTGGAGAAAGATTTGCGCGCGCGACATAAATGGCTGCCGTGTAGCCCGCGGGGCCCGAGCCGATAATGATGACCTGTCGCACGATAGTTCCTTACCTCACCTCAGCGCACGTCATCCGGTCAATTGCCGGGGTGCGTTCACAGGTGTGAACCAATTCTACGGTCTACTTATTCCGCGAACGCCGACGCACGAGCGTGCCGAGGGCGAATAATTCGGGAATTCTGAAGGCGCGCATCAGGCCGATAAATGTCACCGTGACCGCGGCACCGATGGCGACCATTGAGATGACGGCAAACCCGATGTTACTCACGGCCCACCCCGAAGGGTGGTAGGCGCCCAGCAGCCAGGCTACGCCCATGCCAACGCCCGCCGAAAAGATACCGAATGCTCCGGCGGTATAGAGGCTGCCGGCGACGTGCAGCGAGGCAACCCCGAGTCGCCGTCTCACCAGGATGGCGCCAAAGCCGACCCAGCCGAGAGAGACGAGAGAAACTGAGGCGGCAATTCCGAGAGCTATCACGCTGGGTGGCAAGAACGCACAGCCAATCATGAGACCACTGAGAAGCACCGGCTGCCACATTGTGACCACAAACGCCAGGCGCCCATCGTTGAGCGCGAAAAGTACGCGCTGTAAAATAAACACGCCGCTGAAGGCGGGCAAACCAATCGCAAAGACTGTGAGAATCCAGCCCATGTCCCAGATTCCTTGCGACGTGTGCGTGAATAAGGTGGTGAAGGGCAGGGCGACACCGATAAGCCCGGCGGCTGCCCACGACATGAAGTAACCGATGCGTCTCAGGGACTCGCTGGTATCGGCAGCGACGAGGTCGAGTTTTTGAGCTGCTGCGTGGGTACTCATTCGGGTGTAGTAGGCGGTGCCGAGTGACACGGCAATAATCGAGTGCGGCAGCATAAAGATGAGCCAGGCGCTCTGCAGTGTGAAAACCGAGGCATAGGCGCCCGACGCGATGCCGGCGACGTTAATTTCAATGACGCCCTCGATTTGAATAGCGAGAATCATGGCGAGGGTCCAGCCCGCCATCTTTCCGGTGTCTTTCAGACCAACTCCGCGCCATCGAAAGTCTGGCCGATATTTCAACCCGATGCGCCGCCAAAATAACGTCAGCAGAAGGGCCTGAACGGCGACTCCCACGGTGGCTGTGCCGGCCAGAAGTGACACCATCGTCGGGCTCCACTGAGAGACCCCGCGCTCGCCGGCAGAGTCCGCGCCGAATAGGGCAATAAAGAGGGAAAGCCCCACGATGCCAATGATGTTGTTCGCCGCCGGCGCCCAGGTAAACGGACCAAAAGAGCCGCGACCGTTGAGAATTTCGCCGAGAAGGGCATAGAGACCATAAAAGAAAATCTGGGGCAGACACCAGTAGGCGAACGCCGTTGCGAGGGCCAACTGATCCGCGGTCCAAGACGTCGCATACAGGTGCACGAGGAACGGGGCGAGCAGGGTGGCCGCGAGTGCCGTTGAGGTCATGACGACGAGCGCGATGGTCACCAGTTTGTTGATGTAGGCCACACCGCCGTCATTGTGCACCGTGGACCGAACTATCGCGGGAACGAGCGTTGCCGAGAGCACCCCGCCAGCCACAATGGCGTAAATCGCATTCGGAAGCTGATTGGCTACCGCGAATGCGTCCGCCCCCGCGCTGGCGACCACGCCCAGGGCTTGAGCCAAAATGATGGCTCGAACAAAGCCGAGGGCACGTGAGACGACTGTTCCCGAAGCAAGGAACAAACTAGCGCGACCAATTCCGGAGGAGCTCATCTAAGAACCCTGCATTTTCTTACGGCGGCGCGTTCTCAAGATTCCCGCGACGACGAGTCCAACAAAGACGATGGCCAATGAAACGAGACCGGCGGTCTCCCAATCCGCATGAACATTGATGGTAATGACGCGCTGGGTGCCGATGGGCTGACCGGATGCGGTGGCAAGCCAGGTATCGACCAGAACAGACCCATTGCTGACGCGCGCCTCGGCCGAGAAACGGGCAACCGCCTGGGCTCGTGACTCGACCTTGACCACGACCGGTGAGGTAATCACGAGCTTGCTATTTCGCGGAGCCGCAGTGACCACGACGGTAACGGGCGTGTCGAGGCCATTTTCGATTGAGAGCGGGAGGGTGGCGCTCGACCCGATCATGTTGATGTCGCTATCGGTCGCGACGCGCACACTACCCAGGGTGCTCGCCAGTTGTCCCAGAGTTGCGTTGACGGCCCGGGGCCAGTCGCTGTTGGTGATCCAACCGACGCCAAGGGTTGACATCACGCGCCGCGTCTCCGGATGCGTCACCAATTCGGGAGTCTCGGCAATGGTGGCAAACTCCGCCACATCGGCGCTTTTCTTCAGGAGTCGAGAAATATCGGTAAGGCGATCGGCAGGCTCGGACCGCGACACGAGGGACGCGTCCCGTGCGGGAATGCTGGAGATTTCAGTGAGGCCTTGTGCCGAGAGCCAGGGCACGGCGGCAATGGCCGACAGGGTTTGGGCCAAGCGCCCGGTGGTGTCAGCGGTCGCGCTCCGACTGAGTGTGGCAATCGTCGCGTGCTGTGATTCCGGGTCCAGCGCATAGGTCGCCAGCCTGACAAGCGCGGTATTCATGGCGGTGCCCCACTCGTCGTCGGTTGCCGCCGCGGAGGCATGAACGAGTGCCGCACTAATCGCGTCGTTGCTGACCAGCCCCGGCATGTTTCCGATACGAACCGAAGCCAGGGCCCCGAGACCGTCACTCACGTTTGCCGACGACAAGAGCGCTGACGTGTAACCGGAGCTCGTGAGCACCGGCATGACCTCTGCCGAAACTGAATTTGCGGCGGGCCAAGCCATCGACCTCATCGCGGGACTCCAGGTCAGTGTGGTCGGAGTCGGCGGGGCAGAAGTCGGGGGCGCTGGAGTTGCCGCGGCACTATCGGCGCGAAATACGCTCGCCAGGGCCGCCTCGACAGGGGTCGATGCATCGCGATATCCGGGGTCGAGCAAGGCTGTTGCACCGGCCTCGACCTGGCCGGCCAGGTCGGCGTCCCCGTAGGCCAAAAGAAACGAACCGGTGTGCTGCGAAACCCAGCGGTCCCACCAGGTTTCTGCCCCGGCGACCTGCGGGCCATTCGCCAGCACCGAGACAGGAATCCGTGGGTCAATGGCAAGGGTCGCCGTCGTTCCTTGCGTAGCGTGGGCCAACCGGCCGAGGTCGCCGGTAGGGGCGATGAGAGTCGTGAGAGTGTCGGCCGAGAACACGGGATCGGTCGAATAGGGAACGACGACGGGAACGACGACGGCCAATCGCGCGACACCGGGAGCGGCTCCGCCCTCATAGAGCACGGCCGCGTGTTCGCGGGCGATCACCCCTTGCCCCGTGTCGACCGTGATGAGAAGGGCGCGCGGCCCCCAGGAAGAATCCCAGCCGCTCGTGCTTGCGTCGAGATTGACCGAAATGGCTGAGACCTCACCTTGTTGGGTGGCTGCCAGATCTGCGGTTCCGATTTCGTTCCCTCGAGCGCCGGCCGTCGACGTCAACCAGGCGTCAAGCTCGGCCAGCGTCGACACGGGCTCATCGATCGCGGTAACAGAGACGGTGGCTGGTGCTAGGTCTTGCGGCGAGTCGTTTGCGACGAGAATCGTGACGGTCGCGGGCACGCCCGGCGTGAGCACACCGGAACGTGAAAACGACGAACTGACCGCGACACCATCCATCAGCGCCGCCTCTGTCGGGGTCACGATTGCGCCCGAAATCACCACGAGCAGGCTAGCAATCAGCGAGACAGCGGCAATTTTGGCGAAATAGCTTTTGCGCCCACGAGATTCAGAGGGACCGGCTCGCATGTGGGCAATTCTAAGCGAGGGCGAGTCGATGGCGGGGAAGTGCCCCATAGAATCGCCTGTGTGCACAGCGCAGCGGAGGCTCTTCAGGTCTTGCGAGATCTCAGCGAGTCCGCCGTGGTCCAAAAACTTTCCCATGCCTTTTCACGTGCGGGAGAAGAGCTGGCGCTTGTTGGAGGGCCCGTTCGTGACGCATTTATTGGCCGGGGAGTCAACGACCTTGACTTTACGACGTCGGCCCGCCCGGACACGATCCTCAAAATTGTCGAACCGTTAGCGGAGGCCGTTTGGGACATCGGCCGTGATTTCGGCACGATCGGCGCGCAGGTGCTGGGCGAAAAGATCGAGATTACGACGTATCGCAGTGATGATTATGACGGCGCCACGCGCAAGCCCGAGGTGCACTTCGGAGATTCCATCGAAGCGGATCTGCGACGCCGAGACTTCACCGTCAACGCGCTCGCGGTCAAACTTCCCGAGCTGACACTCGTCGACCCTTATGGCGGAATCGAAGACCTGCTGCGCGGACGTCTTGTTACGCCCGCTCCGGCGGAGGTTTCTTTTGGCGACGACCCTCTGCGAATGATGCGAGCCGCTCGCTTTGTTGCTCAATTGGGATTTGACCTGGACGACCACGCCGAGTGGGCCATGACAGAGATGGCTGAAGCGATTACGCGCATTTCGGCAGAGCGCGTAAATGACGAGTTGGTAAAACTCCTGAGCGCAGCATCTCCCGAAGCGGGAATTCGGCTGCTGGTGCGCACGGGCATCGCCGGTTACGTGTTGCCCGAGGTGGCGGCCTTACGACTCGAGGTTGACGAGCATCACCACCACAAGGATGTTTACGAACACAGCCTGACGGTGATGACTCAGGCGATTGAGCTGGAGCAAGCTCGCCATCCTGGGCAGCCGGCCGACGTCACGCTTCGACTGGCCGCCCTCCTTCATGACATTGGCAAACCCGACACGCGGCGATTGGAGGCTGGTGGGGCCGTGACCTTTCACCATCACGACATGGTGGGCTCAAAACTGGCCGTCAAGCGACTCCGTGCCCTGCGCTTCGATAAGGAAACCACGACTCAGGTTGCCCGGTTGATCGAACTGCACTTGCGCTTCTTTGGCTACTCCGAGGCAGCCTGGAGCGACTCCGCCGTTCGTCGTTATGTTCGCGACGCGGGAGATCAACTCGAGCGTTTGCACATTCTGACGCGGGCCGATGTGACGACGCGAAACAAGCGAAAAGCCGACCGCTTGGCACACGCCTACGATGACCTTGAGCGACGCATCGCTGAACTTGCCGCGCAAGAGCAGCTTGATTCGGTGCGACCCGAACTTGACGGCGAACAAATCATGGCGATTCTTGATATTCCGCCGGGGCGCCGGGTGGGCGAGGCTTACGCGTTTCTGCTTAACCTGCGCCTTGATGAGGGCCCCATGGGCGAGGAGGAGGCCATTCGGCGATTGCGCAGTTGGCACGATTCGCTTCCATCGGCGAAACCCGGTTAGCATGGGCTGTTGCTCACATGCCACGAAGGTGGTCCCTGTGGGCGGCGTATGTGCAACCCTCCTGCTGCAGAAATCCTGTAGCCGTTTAGTCCGAAGGAGGCGGGTTAGTCATGCATCAATATGAACTCATGGTCATTCTCGACCCAGAGGTTGAAGAGCGCACCATTGCTCCCAGCCTGGAGAAGTTCCTCAATGTGATTCGTAATGACGGTGGAACCGTTGAAAACGTCGACATTTGGGGGCGCCGCCGTTTGGCCTACGAAATCGACAAGAAGGCCGAAGGCATCTACGCCGTCGTAAACTTCACAGCCGCCCCGGCATCGACAGCCGAGTTGGATCGTCAGCTCAAGCTGTCTGAAGCCGTGATGCGCACCAAGGTGCTCCGCGCCGAAGAGGGCATCGCCATGGTTGCCGCCGAGGCCGTGCGCGTCGCGGCCAAAGCCGCTCGGGCGGCTGCAGCACCGGCCAAGGTGAAGGTTTAGTCCCATGGCGGGCGAGACAATTATCACTGTTGTGGGAAATCTCACAGCCGATCCGGAACTGCGTTACACGCAGAACGGCCTAGCGGTCGCCAATTTTACGATCGCATCGACGCCGCGCAATTTCGATCGCGCGAGCAGCGAATGGAAAGATGGCGAAGCCCTATTCCTGCGGGCGAGCGTGTGGCGTGAGTTCGCAGAAAACGTGGCGGGCACACTGACCAAGGGTATGCGCGTCATGGCCACCGGTCGCCTCAAGCAGCGCTCCTACGAAACTAAAGAGGGCGAGAAGCGCACGTCTATCGAACTCGAAGTTGACGAGATTGGCCCCTCACTGCGTTATGCCAAGGCCACGGTGACGCGTCAGGCGTCGTCGGGTCGCACGGGCGGCGACGATGCGTGGGCAACGGCACCCGCCGTTTCGGGTGGCGCGGACCCGTGGGCAACTCCCGGCGTTCCCGCCGACGAAACTCCGTTTTAGCAGACCTTGAGGAGCGCAGGTTGCGTTCCGCGAAGAGAAAGTAAGAGAAAAAAATGGCTGGAAAGTCAAGCGGCGATCGTCGCAAGCCACTCCGCGGAGGTAAGGGCGCTAAGGCGCTTGCCCCCGCAAAGGCGATTCGTGTTGGCGTTATTGATTACAAGGACGTCGCCACGCTTCGTAAGTTCATTTCAGAGCGCGGAAAGATTCGCTCGCGACGCATCACGGGTGTATCCGTGCAGGAGCAGCGCTTGATCGCGCGCGCCGTGAAAAATGCTCGCGAGATGGCTCTGCTGCCCTATGCCGGCGCTGGACGCTAGGAGGAGACACCATGTCAAAACTTATTCTGACCAATGAGGTATCCGGCCTTGGTTCGGCCGGCGATGTCGTCGACGTAAAAAACGGCTACGCACGTAATTATCTGATCCCGCAGGGTTTCGCCGTTGCGTGGTCGCGCGGTGGCGAAAAGCAGGTCGAGCAGATTCGTTCGGCTCGTGTTGCTCGCGAACTTGCGACCCACGAAGAGGCCCAGTCTCTCAAAGACAAGCTTGAGGCAACGAGCATCAAACTCGCCGTCAAGGTGGGTCGAGATGGTCGACTGTTCGGGTCTGTCAAGACGGGCCACATCGCGGAGGCGGTGGCGGCAGCGGGAATCGGCGATATCGACAAGCGCAAGATCGAAATTGGTGCGCCCATCAAGTTTGTCGGCACCCATGAGGCTACTGTGCGATTGCGCGACGAAATGGTGGCAACC
>WLNS01000089.1 GCA_009699665.1 Actinomycetota bacterium | reverse complement strand
TTGACACGTGAGAGATGACAACCTCAGAGACAAGTTCAGCGCGGGCATGCGCTGGTGGCTTCTGAGGAGGACATGTCGTCGTGGCCGTTTTCAATGATGGAATCGAAGAGACCGAAGTTCCGACCACTGCCATGGTCGAGACCGATGTTGTAATTATTGGTTCCGGCCCTGCCGGAGCGAGCATGGCGCTGGCGCTGTCGCGGCTCGGCGTGAAGAACATCATGCTCACCAAGTACCGCTGGACGGCCAACACGCCGCGCGCGCACATCACGAACCAGCGCTCCATGGAATTTTTCCGTGAGATGGGCATCGAAGATCAGGTCAAGGCTGAGTCCACGCCCCACCACATGATTGGTGACACGGTCTTTTGCACGTCTATCGCGGGAGAAGAACTCGGCCGCATTCTTACTTGGGGAACTCGACCGGATCGCCACGCGGACTACGAGTCGGCATCGCCCACCCTCAACTGTGACATCCCGCAGACCTACCTTGAGCCCATTCTCGTCAAGAACGCCATGCGCGAAGGCACCTTGGCCCGCTTCTCGAGCGAATACGTGAGCCACGAACAAGACGCCGACGGAGTCACCGTGACGGTTCTCGATCGGGTTACCGGAACGCACTACGCACTTCGCGCGAAATACCTGTACGCAGCTGACGGCGGCCGTTCCAAAGTCGCTGAGGAGATTGGCCTGTCGTTCGAGGGCGCCATGGACATCGCGGGATCGATGAACATTACCTTCAAGGCCGACATCGAGCAGTTTGTGGGCCATCGCCCCTCGGTTCTCTACTGGGTTGTGCAACCGGGGGCCAATGTGGGTGGCATCGGCACGGGACTCGTGCGCATGGTTCGACCGTGGAACGAGTGGTTGATTGTGTGGGGCTATGACATCAACCAACCGGCGCCCGAAATGAACGAAGAAGTAGCAACGCAGATTGTGCGCAACCTGCTGGGTATGCCCGATCTCGAGGTCGAGATTCAGGGCTACTCGCTCTGGGGTGTCAACGAGATGTATGCCACTCACCTGCAGAAGGGTCGCGTATTTTGTGGCGGCGATGCCGTTCACCGTCACCCGCCGAGCAATGGTCTGGGGTCGAACACCTCGGTGCAGGATTCCTACAACCTGGCCTGGAAAATCGCCTCGGTTCTCAAGGGATACGCCGGCCCCGAGCTCCTCGATACGTACTCACCCGAGCGGGCTCCCGTGGCCAAGCAAAGCGTGCTGCGTGCCAACAAGTCAGCGCGCGAGTTTGCCGACATATTTACTGCCCTCGGTTTTGATAAAGCCAAGAACGAGCAGGAGATGGCCGAGCAGGTTCGTAACCGCAAGGACAACACGCCCGAGGCGCGACTCAAGCGCGACGCCTTGGCCAAAGCCCTGCAGCTCAAGGACTACGAGTTCAACTGTCACGGCGTTGAAATGGGCCAGTTCTACGAGTCCTCTGCCGTGCTGTCAGACGGCTCGAAGAAGCCCACACCCACGCGTGACGCGGAGCTTTACTACCAGCCGTCAACGGTGCCGGGTTCGCCCCTTCCGCACGTCTGGGTGGGAGACAACCTGCGCAAGTACTCGACGCTCGACCTGTGCCCGAGCTCACAGTTCACGCTGATCACCGGCATATCCGGAGACCCGTGGGTGGCTGCAGCGAAAAAGGTCGCGGCGTCACTCGGCATTCCTCTCGAGGTCGTTGTGATCGGCCCCGGTCGCGCGGTGACAGATCTGTACTTCGACTGGGAGCGCATGCGTGAGGTCGACGAAGACGGCGTGCTTCTCGTTCGTCCCGACAAGATCATCGCGTGGCGGGCCCAGAGCCTGCCGGCGAATCCTGAGGCAGCCCTCACCGATGCGCTGAATGCCGTTCTCAGCCGAAAGAAGTGAGCACTGTGGCACTCCGTTTTGCACACGACACACTGGGACAGCGCCTGCTCTTCGGCAGTGGCTTGGCCGCCAGGCATGTGGCCGACGAGGTTGCTCGTCTCGGGGCGTCGCGCATCATGCTCATCGCGGCAGTCTTTGAGCAAGAGATCGCCGAAGTTGTCACGGCGAACATCACGCTGACGGTCACCTACAACGATGTCGTGCAGCACGTGCCGATTGCCAAAGCCGAGGATGCCCGACGCGTCGCCGCCGAGAACACGATCGACCTGCTCATTTCTGTGGGCGGTGGCTCAACGACGGGTTTGGCCAAGGCGATTGCGCTCACCACGGGCATCCCCATCATTGCGGTGGCAACCACCTATGCGGGCTCGGAAGCAACAAACGTCTGGGGCTTGACCGAGGAGGCCCGAAAGACGACCGGGGTTGATGCGCGGGTCTTGCCCGTGACGGTCGTCTACGATCCCGAACTCACCTATTCGTTGCCGGTTGAACTCTCGGTTGCCTCGGGCATGAACGCGTTAGCGCACTGTGTTGATTCGATGTGGGCCCCGCGGGCTGATCCCATCAACCAAGCGTTGGCCGCCGAAGGAATTCGGGCGCTCGCCGCGGGTCTTCCCCTGGTGGCACAGAATCCCACTGATGAGAAGGGGCGTGAGCAGGCTCTGTATGGGGCATATCTTTCTGCCGTTGCCTTCGCCTCGGCCGGTTCCGGTATGCATCACAAAATCTGTCACGTACTCGGCGGAACGTACAACCTGCCGCACGCACAGACTCACGCCACGGTGCTGCCCTATGTGCTCGCCTTTAATGCACCCTTTGCCCCGGATGCCGATGCCCGCATTGCCGGCGCTTTTGGAGCGACGTCAGGACTCGAGGGGTTGAACGAACTCCGCAGGGTTCTCGACGCACCCCGCGCGCTCAAGGATTACGGGTTCACCGAGGCCAACATTCCCGAAGCCGTCAGCATTGTCCTTCCCCTTATCCCCGCCGACAACCCCCGGCCGGCAACAACAGAAAATCTCACGGAGCTACTCCACGCCGCCTGGGCTGGATCCACTCCGCAAGCACACTAGGGAGTCACCGTGTCAGAGAAAAAAATTTCCGCCGAACAAGCCAAGCGCGAGGAAGACCTCGTCGCCACGGTGATGGCGTCGTTCGACAACACGCCTGATCCGCGGCTCAAAGAGATCATGCAAAAGCTCGTTCGCCACCTGCACAACTTCGTTCGCGAGGTGCGGCTTTCCGAATCTGAGTGGGACAAGATGATTGAGTATCTGACCGCCGTCGGCCACATCACGGATGATCGACGCCAGGAGTTCATCCTGCTCTCGGACGTCCTCGGCATTTCGATGCAGACGGTCGCCGTGAACAATGAGGCATATGGCGACGCGACAGAATCAACGGTCTTTGGCCCGTTCTTTGTTGACGATGCCCCGCTCATCGACATCGGTGGTGACATCTCGGGTGAGGCCCCCGGCCAGCCGTGTTGGGTTGAGGGCCGCGTGACCGACACCGACGGAAACCCGGTAGGCGGCGCACGGATCGAAGTGTGGGAGGCCGACGACGACGGTTTCTACGACGTGCAATACACCGACGGCCGCGTGGCTGCTCGGGCCCACCTCTTTAGTGACGCTGAAGGAAAGTACGCCTTTTGGGCGCTCACTCCAACGCCCTACCCCATTCCGCACGACGGTCCGGTGGGAAAGATGCTTGAGGCAACCGGTCGGTCACCCATGCGCGCCTCACACCTTCACTTCATGGTGACCGCGGCGAAACTCCGTCGACTCGTGACCCACATCTTTGTGGCGGGCGACGAACTTCTCTCGAGCGACAGTGTCTTTGGCGTCAAGCAGTCGCTCATCAAGCAGTTCCACCACCAGGCCGGCGATGTTCCTGCGCCGGACGGGCGTGATCTGGGCGGCCACCCGTGGTCTCGCGTTCAGTTCGACATCATCTTGGCTCCGGAGCAATCCGAGGTCTAGGCGCGACGTCCCCTGAGACGTTCGTGCAGCAGTGCAATAAAAAAATCACCAAGTAAACAATCCGTAAGGAACAAAAATCATGACTATTCGCAAAGCAATGTTGCTTCGCGGCTTGGGTCTGGTTGCTGTTGCTGCCGCTGCTAGCGCTTCGCTGGTCGGTTGTAGCATCGGCGGCGGGGGAGCCAGCGGCGAAGTAATCAAAATTGGTTATGTGACCCCACGCACGGGCGCTCTGGCAGCGTTTGGCGAGGCCGACACATACGTGCTCGACGAAATGACAAAGTACTTCGCAGACAACGGTGTAACACTCGCCGACGGCTCGAAGCACCAGGTCGAAATTATCGCCAAAGACACGCAGTCTGATTCAAAGCGTGCCTCGGATGTTGCCTCAGAGCTCATCCTCAAAGACAACGTGAGCATGATTCTCGTGTCGTCGACCCCAGACACTGTCAACCCGGTATCGGATCAGTGTGAGGCAAACGAGGTCGTGTGCATCTCGACGGTCGCGCCATGGCAGGCTTACTACTTCGGTCGGCAGAAGGATCCCGCAAACCCGGTCGATTTCAAGTGGACCTACCACTTCTTCTGGGGACTTGAAGACATCACGGCTGTCTACTCCGACATGTGGAAGCAGGCCGGCGTTACCTCGGGAAGTGCTGCCGAACTGTGGCCGAACGACCCCGACGGAATCGCCTGGTCTGATGAGAAGTTGGGCTTCCCGCCGGTCGTGACGGCCAGCGGTCTGACCAACAACAACCCCGGTCTGTATGCCAACGGCACCACGGACTTCTCGGCGCAGATCTCGCAGTACAAGGCGGAAAACAGCCAAGTGCTGTTGGGTGTTCCCATTCCGCCCGACTTCATTACCTTCTGGAAGCAAGCCGTTCAGCAGGGATTCCAGCCCCAGGTTGCCACGATTGGTAAGGCCATCCTGTTCCCCTCTGTTGTCGAGGCCCTCGGTGACACCGGAAACAACCTCTCGAGCGAGGTGTGGTGGTCGCCTTCGAGCCCCTACAAGAGTGCTCTGACCGGACAGTCGGCAAAGGAATTGGCGGCGTCGTTCGAGAAGGCCACGAAGAAGCAGTGGACCCAACCGCTGGGATTTGCCGAAGCCCTCTTTGAGGTCGCCACGGCAACCCTGCAGAAGTCGAAGAGCGTGAAGGAAGCCGACATCCAGTCGGCCCTGTCAACGCTGAAGACCGACACGATCGTGGGACCGGTCGACTGGACGAGTGGACCAGTCAAGAATGTTTCCAAGACCCCGCTCGTGGGTGGACAATGGCGCTTGCAGGGGGATGGCACGTATCAAATCGTGATCGTCTCGAACTCGCTGGCTCCGCAGATTCCTACGGGTGGCACCATGGAACCACTGGGTAACTAATAACCATGTCCTCAATTCCGCTTCTTGAAACCCAGAATCTGGGTCGCAAGTTCGGACAATTGCAGGTGCTCTCCGGCTTCGACCTCACGGTCGAAGCCGGAGAAATCCTGGGCATTATTGGTCCGAATGGCGCAGGAAAGTCGACGCTACTGAGCGTG
>WLNS01000088.1 GCA_009699665.1 Actinomycetota bacterium | reverse complement strand
GAGTCATCTGAAACGGCTCACACGTAATAACGACGTCACCGTTTGACTCCGTGACTTCCGTGGCCGTGGCCGACAAGCATGAGGGCTCATCGTTAAATCCGCTGAAGCCACCGCCGCCGAAGTATTCACTGTATTCCGAGTACCACGAATAGTCGCTATAGGTAGGGGTCTTGACGTATCTGAAACCACCCTTAGCATCTGAACCGCTACCGTCAATCTGGTACTTGACACCGCCGACAGTCCAGGTGGTACCCGAACCAAAAACTACAGCTGCGCTCGCGGGCTGTGCAGCGAGCAGGATTCCGGCGGTCATGGCTGTAGCCATGACCCCGAACAAAATTTTTCGCGCTTTCATGAATTTCTCTTTCTTCTCTCTCGGATGGTGGGCTTGAAGCCGAGCATGTTAATACGATGTTAAGAGTATGCCAAAGACCACGCGTGAATCAAGCGACACGCGACTCAGAGAATGTGAGGGCGCAGAGCACGGAAATGAGCCCCGAGTCAGACCTGTGTCGAGGTCAGTGACCTGCGTCGAAAAGCTCACCTAGGCCAACGGCAGACGCCATGACCGTGCGGATGTGAGACTCGTTGTCTAAGACGGTCTCTGCCGAACCCGTCACAAAAATTCGCACCTGCAGAACAGCCTGACGCACGAGCATGTGCAGTCCACTAACCACATCACCCCCGGCAGCCTGCCACGCGACAGCACGGATGGTAGGCCACGGCGCGTATGCCACGTCGATAAAGGCCCGACTGCCAAGCCCCGTAGTTGGTAAATCAACATCAACATCGCCGGGAAGAGTGCAGATGGTCACTGTGCTTGAGGAGGTGGCGCCAAATGAGGAGAGATCGTGCACGGTCGCCAGCACTCCCGAAGCCTGAGCCGCCACAATCGCGTTGGACGCTCGGTGCGTGTCACGAACGAAAATGTCTACACTCTCAACGCCGGCCTTGGCCGCGGCGGCAATGGCAGACACGGCTGTCGCTCCCCCACCGAGTACGGCGATGCTTGCCGGAACAGGGCCCGTGTCAACTCCGTGGGCAGCCATCTCGCGAGACGCGTCGAGAATGACGCTCGCGAGGGCGGCCACGTCAGTGTTGTAACCGAACTTCTGGTTCGTCTCGTGGTCAAACACCAACGTGTTGCAGGCCCCCGTCAGAGCCGTATCGGAATCTACGACGTCCGCTATTGCGGTCGCCCGATACTTGAGGGGCATCGTCAACGAGAGGCCAACCCAGGTCTGGTCGCGCGACGCAATGTAGTCGTCGAGCAGATCTTCTGTGACGTCAGCCCGGCCATAGGTCCAATCGAGCCCGAGAACCTCATAGGCAGCGCGATGAAGCGTTGGAGACAGCGAGTGGTCAATGGGATGCCCCAGGACGGCGAGCTGTTTACTCGTCATACTGTGGGTTTTCCCTCAGCCATTGCCCCCACTGATCTACGGCAGCTGCGTGTTCATCCGCGGTCGTGGAAAAAATCGTTTCTCCCGTCTCGTAGTTCACACACACGAAGTAAAGCCACGGTCCGTCGGACGGATGCAGTGCGGCGTCGATAGCAACGTCGCCCGGATTGGAAATGGGCGCGAACAGCGGACCCGGGTGAACGTACGTGTTGTAAGGGTTGTCGGCATTGGCTCGCTCGGCCACCGTGGTCTCGACACGCTTGATGCCGGCACCGTAAGCAACGGTCGCATCAGATTCCAAGAGTCCCGTGGGCCAATAGTTCTCATCGAGACGATTCCAGAACACGCGCGACACTTTGGGAAAGTCCGGGGCGATTCCGGCCTCTTTCTGAATCAGAGAAGCCATCGTAATGATTTTGAACCGATCTGCGGGTGCGACACCGGCATCGTCGAGTGACTGCATGCACCGGTCGACCATTGCCTGCAAAATGTCGTGTGCGCTCGTGCCCGGCGTAAAGGTGTATGTGGCCGGGAAGAGAAACCCCTCAAGTTTGGGCGATTCGGCCGGCACACCGAAAGAAGCCACATCGTTTGCAGCGGCTTGGATGTCGGCCTCCTTAAGTCCCGTGGCCTCAGCAATAGTCGCGATGACGCCCGCTTCAGACGTTCCCTCGGGGATCGCTACGGTATCAACCTGCAGGTTGTCGTGATTGAGAAGTGCATCAAGGGCGGCTTGGGCCGACATGTGTTCCTTCAGAGTGAAGACACCCGGCACGAATATCGGCTGCGGATCAAGCGTCAGCAAGAGGTTGTAAAAAGCTTCAAACGATGCCGTGACACCCTCGTCGAAGAGGCTCTGAGCAATTTGCTCGCCGTTTTCTCCCGGCGTGATCGTGAACGAGACGCTTCCGGTTCCCGCGCCCTCGTAGTCGGCAGGACCTGGATGAATGATGGAATCCAGCGCGCCAGATACGTAGAGAACCGCACCGGTGCCGAGCAACACGACAACAACGCCGGCAGATATCAAAGAAATCAGCAGGCCACGACGCTTTCCGCGGCGTTGCCGACGCCCGCCCACTGACGATTGCGGAGTGTGTTGCGCGATAGAGTCTCCCCCGTGTGTTTCGTTAGTCATGACTCATCTCCGCAACCTCTCGAATGGACCAGCCAACCTCGCGACCCAACTGTCTTTCACTATCCAATGCCTGCTGCAACAGGGTAACAGCCGCAATCTGGTCAATGACTGAACGCCCAGCTCGCTGCGACGTGCCCGTGGCGCGCAGGGTGCGATTCGCTGTGGTTGTCGTCAACCGCTCATCGATCATGCGCACGGGAACAGTCACCATGGTGCTCAGTTTCGTCGCGAGGTCACGAGCCTGACGCGTTGACTCAGTCCAGGCGCCGGAAAGGCTCAGGGGCAGTCCCACGATGACAAAATCGACGGCTTGCTCGACAACAATCTGGCACAGCGTCGCGTACTCCTGCCCGTCCACCCGCACCGTCTGCAACGGAGTGGCCAAGATGCCGGAGGGATCCGACAGAGCCGTGCCGATGCGAGCCTGTCCCGGGTCGATTCCGAGTCGAATGCCGGAACGCATCACGACCCAGCGACAGCCGAAGTAACGGCAGCGAGGGCATCGGCGAGTCGCGTCGCGTCCGACCCGCCAGCCTGTGCCATATCGTCGCGTCCACCGCCACCGCCACCCAGCACGGCCGCCGCACTTTTGACAAGGACGCCGGCCTTGTGACCCGCGAGACGCGCTTCTGCCGTCGTCAGCACGATCACGCTCGGCTTGTCATCGATGATCGCCCCCAGCGAAATGATGGCATTCCTGTTCTGAATTTTTTCGCGCACGGCCGTCGCAAGGTCGCGCAAGGCATCGACCGACGAAACGATGATTTCTGCCGAAATCATGTCAACTGCCCCAACGGTCTGCACACCGGCGAGTAATCCGGGAATGAGCTCTTTGAGCGTGGCACTCTCAAATTCCGCGATGCGCTTTTGTGCACTCTTCAGGTTTGTGGCGAGTTCGTTCATGCGTTCCACCACGTCTTCGCGGGGCACCTTGAAGTTACTCGTGAGCTCATTGACAATCGCGCGTTCGACCGCAAAAGACGCGAGGGCGTCTGCGCCGACCAGAGCCTCGATTCGGCGATTTGATGACCCGACCGACGCCTCGCTGACCACAGAGACCACGCCGACCTGCGAAGAACGGGTCACGTGAGTGCCGGCGCACAACTCGCGACTCCACGGACCGCCGATATCAACCATGCGCACGACATCGCCATACTTTTCACCGAAAAGCGCCATCGCGCCCAATTTTTTTGCCTCATCGAGTGCAATTTCCCGAGTCACCACATCGAAATCATCATCAATGGCGCCACGCACGATCTCCTCGAGGTCTGTGCGCGTAGCGTACGAGAGCGCCTCATTCCACGAGAAATCTAACCGTAGATAACCCGCCTTGTTGTATGAACCGCTCTGATGCGCCGTGTCTCCCAGTGTTTGTCGCAGGGCCGCGTGAATCAGGTGCGTGGCCGAATGAGCCTGAGCGGCAGCGCGACGATAGGCACGATCGACAACGGTGGTTGCTTTATCGTCGACGGCAACGGTTCCCGACATCACCGTCACCGTGTGCGAAACGAGGCCCTTGATGGGCTTTTGCACATCTATGACGTCCAGCTCAAACGAACCGCCAATAATTCGTCCCGCGTCAGAGTCTTGGCCACCCGATTCGGCGTAGAGCGACGTTTCGGCGACAATTACTTCGAGAATGTCGCCCGCTGACGCCGAGGTTACCGGTTTGCCGTCTTTCAGCAGACCTAAAATTCGGGTCTCGGTCGTCAAATCCTGATAGCCGGTGAAGACCGTCTCACCGTGCGCTCGAAACTCCGCATAGACGCTCATATCGGCAATCGCCGACTTCTTAGACTTGGCGTCAGATTTGGCTCGCGTGCGCTGTTCTGTCATCAGCTTGTCGAAGGCCACACGATCGACACTGAGTCCGGCCTCTTCGGCCATTTCGAGTGTGAGGTCGATGGGAAATCCAAACGTGTCATGCAGCAGAAAAGCCGTTGCCCCCGGCAAGCGCTTATCGCCTTTTTGCTTCGTTTCGCCAACAGCAAGATCGAGGATAGTGGTGCCTTGCTCGAGGGTCTTGACGAACGCTTCTTCTTCGCCATAGGCAATTTGGGCAACTCGCGCGTAGTCTGTGTCGACCTCGGGGTAACTGGACTTCATGGCGTCGCGAGACGCCTGAAACAACTCAGGAAACGTGAGCCCGGATACGCCCAACAACCGCATGGCGCGTGCACTGCGTCGCAGCAGTCGGCGCAGGATGTAGCCACGGCCTTCGTTGGATGCCGTGACGCCATCAGACATCAGCATGAGCGCCGAACGCACGTGATCGGCAACGACACGCAGCCGCACGTCGGCCTCGCTGTCGGATCCGTAACGCACCCCGGCAAGTTCTGCTGCAGCGTCTAATACAGGGCGCACCTGGTCGATTTCATAAATATTTTCGACACCCTGCTTCAAGAAGGCGACGCGCTCGAGTCCCATTCCGGTATCAATATTCTTGTTGGGCAATTCACCGAGGATCTCGAATTCCGTTTTCGATGATCCCTCGCCCCGCAGGTACTGCATGAAGACGAGGTTCCAGATTTCTATATATCGGTCTTCATCCGCCTCAGGGCCACCCTCGCGACCATAAGCGACTCCGCGATCAAAATAAATCTCGGAGCACGGTCCCGCAGGACCCGGCTGTCCGGTCGACCAATAGTTGTCTTCTTTGCCGCGTCGTTGAATACGTTTATCGGGAAGTCCAGCAGTCTTCTTCCAGAAAGCGATGGCCTCGTCATCGTCCTCATATACCGTGACCCAGAGGTCTTTCTCGTCGAAACCCAGGCCACCGTCCGACTCAGCTGTGGTCAGCAGTTCCCAGGCGAACTCAATCGCCTCGGCCTTGAAATAATCGCCGAAGGAGAAATTGCCGAGCATCTCGAAGAAGGTGTGGTGG
>WLNS01000087.1 GCA_009699665.1 Actinomycetota bacterium | reverse complement strand
ATGCCGGCAGCCGACAGGTTGCCGCCGCGCTCGGAGTAAATCTGATAGACGCGGTATGCCTTGAGACCCTTGACCCACGTCACGACCCGCTTCACGTCACCATCCTACGAGCCTCCCGCTCCAGGCGGGGTGACGTGACGTCGTTAGGCGACGAGACCGAGTTCCTGCAGTTTCGAGGTGAGCTCAGCATCGGTCGGCTCCACCTGCACGGAACCGTCGGGGAACGAGATCACCGGAGTGCTCTTTCGCCCGGCGAGTTGTTCGGCGAGGGCAGCAGCGTCCGTGATGACCTCAAGGTCGACAAAGTCAAAAGCTACGTGATGAGCTTCAAGAACCTTCTTCGAACGTTGGCAGTCGGAGCAGCCCTGGGTGCCAAACATGGTGATGTTCTTTTCGTTGAGTTCCATAGTTTTCCTTCTTTCGTGAGGTGTGCGGGGTTACCGGGCCGTGAATCCGCCATCGAGCGGAAGGTTGACACCGGTCACCCAGGTTGATTCATCGCTGGCCAAATAGAGCACCGCATAGGCAACGTCCATGGGCATACCCAATCGACGAATGGATTGAGCCGAGGTATTTACCTTTTCGTATTCCGCGAGCCCGCCCGGATAAGCGTTGGCGATTCCCTCGACGAGAGGTGTCAAAACAGTGCTCGGGTTCACGGCGTTGACACGGATGTTGTACTTTCCGTAGACCGCCGAATCCTGCCGGGTCATCATGGTCACCGCGCCCTTGGCCACGTGATACGCGGTGAACTCATCGTTGGCGACGAGGCCATACATCGACGAGAAGTTGATGATCGACCCAGACATTTGTTTCATCATGAACGGCAGCGCGTGCTTGGTTGAGAAGAAGACGCCCTTGACGTCGACGGCAAAGAGGGCATCCCACTCTTCTTCGGAGAGTTCGTGGGTCGGCTTATCGACGCCGATGATGCCGGCGCAGTTGACGAGCACGTCGATGGTTCCGAAGTCTTTTCCGATGGACGCGTAAACGGCGGCCACGTCTTTTTCTCTCGAGACGTTTAGTTCCCAGAATTTTGCCTTCCCGCCCTCGGCGAGGATTCCGGCGACAACTTCGTTCCCCGCCTCGACATTCAGATCGGTGACGGCGACCGTGGCACCCTCGCGAGCGAAAAGTTCAGCGGTGGTTCTTCCCATGCCCGATGCGGCACCGGTAATGACGGCGATCTTGTTTTCAAGTCGGCCCATGAGCTTTCCCTTTCGACGATTCTTGTGTGCACGTAATGTTCGTGGTGAACCGAGACGACCCGCCTTCCGCCAAAGGCTGACGAAGGGCGGGCCGTGTCGTGAGGATTCATCGGAGGAGGGGCCGATGATCGTGCGTTAGGAGGCGCGGAACTCCTGGTAGCCGCCGTCTTCGACGTCTTTCAGGAACTTCTGGTACACCTGTCCGCCACCCATATAGACCTGGAACTCGTGGGCCTTGCCCTCGACGTTCTGGCCCATGAACCACGCGTTGGCCTTTTGACCCTCGGAGTACATGACGGTTGCCTTCCCCGCACGGTCGACCTCGGTGGCCCACCATTTCTCTGACTCGGGCGTTGCCTCGATGCGCTCGATGCCGTTCTTCTCGGCGAAGTCGATGGCGCGAGCCATCCACTGTGCGCCGAGCTGAATGGGCACGGGCAGGTTTGAGTAGGGCGTCTGCGGGCCGAGCGACATGAAGAAGTTCGGGAATCCGTTGACGTTGACGCCCAGGTTGCTGCGGATGCCCGTCTTCCACTCGTCGCGCAGCACCTTGCCGCCACGACCGACAATGTCGAGCGCCGTGAGCGTTCCGGTCATCGCGTCGAAGCCCGTAGCGCAGATGATGACGTCGAGTTCGTACTCGGTGTCACCGATCTTGAGGCCCTTTTCGGTGAACTCCGTGATGGGCGTCGACTTGGCGTCAATCAGGTGCACATTCGGACGGTTGTAGGCGTCGTAGTAGCCATGGCCGGTGGGCACGCGCTTGCCGTTGAACGAGTACACCTTCGGGCACAGCAGGTCTGCAGTCGCCGGGTCTGTGACAATCTGGCGAATCTTCGACCTGATGAACTCCGAGGCGAGTTCACTCGACTCGTGGTTTGTGGCCATGTCGTTGAAGCACTCGTTGGCGAAGTGGAATCCACCCTCGTTCCACTTGCTCTCAAAGATGCGCTCCCGTTCTTCGGGGCTCACCTCGAGCGCGCTGTGCTCGGCGAAAACCATGTCAACACCGAACGGATGTGCGGCGGCACGGTCGAAGATGTCATCGTAGGTCTCGCGCACGTGCTTCATCTGCTCGGCAGAAATCGACTCGTTCGTCGTTTCAACGATGTAGTTGGGCTCGCGCTGGAAAACGTAGAGTTCGCCAACTTCGGGAGCGATCACGGGAACGATTTGGATTCCGGATGCGCCCAGACCAATCAGGCCGACCCGCTTACCCTTCAGGCTTGTGCCCTTGGGCCAACGAGCAGCGTGAATCAACTCACCCTTAAACTTCTCGCGGCCCGAGATCTTGGGCCACATGGGCTCGGCGAGAACGCCCATGCCCGAGATGAAGTACTTGGCTGTAAAGGTTGCGCCATCCTTCGTCTTGATGGTCCAAAAGTTTCCGGCCTCGTCATAGGTGGCCGAGACCACGCGTGTGTTCAGCTGAATGTCTTTGCGCAGATCCAACAGGTCGGCCATGAAGTTGAGGTAGGCGAGAACTTCTTTGCCCTCCGGGTAGCGCTGCGTCCAGGTCCACTGGTCGCGCAGTTCCTTCGAAAACGAAAACGAGTAGTACGAGAACTCGCTGTCGGTGCGCACACCCGGGTAGTTGTTGACCCACCAGGTTCCGCCGATGCCGTCGTTCTCGTCGAGCACGAGGGCTCGCTGTCCCACCTCACGAAGGTGATGGAGGATTGCGAGTCCCGAGAATCCCGCACCAATCACGATGGTGTCGTAGTCGGTCTTTGCTTGTTCTGACATTTTCTTATCCTTTCGAGGGAGAGCACGCGGCCAGACGGTTTTGTCGTCGCACGAAGTTGAAGTGGGGTTGTCTTACTTCTTGCGTCCCGCGTGGTACCACGCAGCCATCCGTTGAATCTCTTCGTCCGCCCGGGGGTGGTTTCCCGCTAGGAACGGGTAGACGTGCTGCATGCCTTCTCCGATCGAGAAGGTCACGTCAACGCCGGCGGCGATAGCGAGCTCGTTGAGCCGCACGCTGTCGTCGAAGAGTGATTCGATGTCGCCCGCGCAGATGTAGAGACGCGGGTATCCGGTGAAGTCCTGGTACAGGGGATTGGCCATCGGGTTCGTGGGCTCTGTTGCCCCGGCGATATAGCGATCGATGTTTCCCTGCAGCCCCTCGCGCGTGATGAGAAAGTCAGTGTCGTTGTTGGTCTCGATCGTGATGCCGTTGTTCTCCATGTTCAACCACGGAGACATGGTGATCACTTGATGGGGCAACGGCAAACCCTGGTTCATCATTTCAAAGACCATGCTGAGGGCGAGATTGCCGCCCGCCGAGTCGCCCACGGGCGTGATGTTCTCGGGGCTGAATCCGTCGGCCAACAGCGCCTTGTAAATGTCGACGCCGTCGTGGATCTGTGCCGGGAACTTGAACTCGGGGGCGAGGCGGAAGTCGGCGATGAAGCAGACGGTGCCGAGGCCTTTAGCAATATGGCCGCCGAGTTTGCGGTGGCTGGCCGATGACCCGAGGGCGAATCCGCCACCGTGCATCAGAATGAGCATTTGCTTCGGATCGGAGCCGGCTGGCGTAGCGAGAATGCCGCGAACGCCACCGATGCTGGTGCTCTGGTAAGTGACGTTTTCGGGTTCGGCCGTGGCACGCTGCCAATCATCGAAGATCAGACGAAGCAACTCGGTCGACAGGGGGGCATCGCCCAACTTGCCGAGTTCACTAATCCAGTGCTCGTAAATCTCGCCCAACAGGTCTGTCGGTCGTGGTGACGACATGGGGTGCTCCTCATTAAGTGTTGCCAGTGAAAATGCGTATGGCGATTGATTTATCTCGCACAGCACGCTCACCAGAAGGGGTGAGCGTGTGAATATTTTTTTAGTGTGCAGTCTCAGATTGCCCCCACATTCGGGGGCTGAAAAGGCTTGTCTCAAATTGAGTCACTTGGTTCGCAACGTGACTCACTAAAGACACGGTTAGTACTGCGATGCTGGGGAATTACCGGGTCTGTAGTGATTCGGCCGACGCCGGCGTCCACTCGTGGCCGGCAGCGTCGGAGCAGTTGCTGTGCCGAAGGCAAGAAGAAGAACGCACGCGGTCAAGGCTGACCACTGGTCCGTTAAGGGTTCGGGTGCCCACACTTCTCCTTCACCCCGGGGCCTCACTCACCCGAGTGAGCGCCCTCCTTTCGCGAGAAAATCAAGAGAAAGAGATCACATGATCAAGTCAAGGAAAGTAGCAATTGTTGCGGCTCTCGCCGTAGCAAGTGCGCTTGTTCTGACTGCCTGTAGCTCAGGTGGTACGGGCGGCGGCGGCGAGAACGTCAAGAACGAGACGGGAATCTCCGGTCTGCAGAGCCAGATCGAGGACATCCAGCAGTTCTGTGGCGACAAGCCCATCAAGGTTGCCTTCGCCGACGGCTTTGGTGGTAACTCGTGGCGCAAGACCACGCGTGCCATCTTCGAAAAGGAAGCTGCCAAGTGCAAGAACATCACTGACATCATCTACACCGATGCCAATGCTGACACCCAGAAGGCAATTGCCGACATTAACTCGCTGGTCGCCCAGGGCGTTAACGTGATCGTGTCGTTCACCGACGGTGGCGACGCTCTTCTGCCGACCATCAAGAAGGCCATGGATGCCGGCACCGCTTTCGTGCCGATCATCGCTTGTCCTCCCGCTGGCAAGCCCGGCGTTGACTTCGTTGACTGTGTCTCCGAAGATGTCAACACCTACGGCTATGGCCTCGCAACGTGGACCATCAAGCAGATGGGTGGCAAGGGAAACCTCATCATGACCGGTGGAACCGCTGGTAACTCCTACTCGCAGGCTGTCTATGACGGCGTCAAGAAGGCTGTTGCTGAGAACCCCGGCGTAACGCTGCTCAACGCTGAGATGGGTGACATCCCGGTTGAGACTGGCTGGGAGCCCGGAAAGACCAAGGAAGTTATGGCTGGTCTGATCACCAAGTACAACGGTGCAATTGACGGAATCGTCGCCGACTACGGCGGAGGCTCTGTTGGTGGCATCGAGGCGTTTATCGCGGCTGGTGTTTCTGTACCACCGTGGTCTGCAAACGACTCGAACCAGTTCGCTTGCCTCTGGTACCAGTACAAGGACAGCCAGCCCAAGTTCCAGATCGCCACGGAATCGTCGCGTAACTGGATGGGTGTACCTGCCCTGCACAAGGGACTGGCTTGGTACAACAAGCTGGCCAACAGCGAGCCCTCGATCTACAACCTTGAGATCATTGAGGACTCGACTGACCCCGAGAAGATGCCCATTTGTGAGAAAGCTCTCCCGAATGACGCCATCAACTCATCCGGTCTCTCGGTAGACGAGCTCAACGCTCTCTTCAAGTAGAACCACGAGCACCATCACTCTGGTGCCGAGAGCTCTTGCT
>WLNS01000086.1 GCA_009699665.1 Actinomycetota bacterium | reverse complement strand
TGAAGGGATTAATGCCCGGTCCAAAGTAATCGCCCACGTGCGTGAACACGTGATAGGCGCGAGCAAAAATGATGCCCAGAGGCACTGTCCATAACAGGAAGTCGAGCACGACACCCTTCTCACCGCCTCGCGCCGTGAGACGACGACCCGTAATCCACGTGGCGAGAACGATGCCCAGGAGAATCGCCAATGCGTAAATGTGAACGCGAATGGGTCCTACGTCGAAAAATTGCCACGATGCGGGAGGGCTCGGCAGGCTGGCGAGGATAGACGACACGGTCACGGGTTCATACTTTCTTTACATTCGACTATTAGCTACCTAGCAAGTCTAGGCAGGTCTACCTCTTGCCGGCTGCGAGATGGGCGGCCAATTCCCCCACGGCCTGTGAGCCGCCCTCAGCCAGCGCAGAAACCAAAGCCGAACCAACGATGGCGGCATCTGCATAATCGAGCACCTCGCGCACTTGGTCGGTGGTGGAAATTCCGAGGCCCACCCCAATGTTGGTGCTACCGGCTGACCGTAGTCGTTCGACCAGCACACGCGCGGCACCGTCAACATCGCTCCGTGCACCGGTAATGCCCATGGTTGAGACGGCGTAGACAAATCCGCGGCTGTTCGTCACCGACGCGTCCAGTCGTGTGTCTGACGACGATGGAGCGGCAAGGAACACTCGGTCGAGGTCATACTTTTCTGCGGCGGCTAACCACTCGGTTGCCTCATCAGGTATCAGGTCCGGGGTAATGAGTCCGGCGCCACCCGCCTGAGCGAGGTTCTTGGCAAATTCTTCGACCCCGTACTGCAAGACCGGATTGAAGTAGGTCATCACGAGAACGGGCGCATCCACCCGTGACCGAATAGCCGCGACGGCGTCGAAGGTCTGACTCAGTCGAAATCCGTTTGTCAGAGCGGTATTTGTCGCCCGCTGAATCACGAGACCATCCATCACTGGGTCACTATAGGGAAGCCCCATTTCCAGCACATCCACGCCGTTTTCGACCAGGGCAACGGCCGCTTCGACCGACTCCGACACCGTGGGAAATCCCAAGGGAAGGTATCCGACGAGCAATCCGTTCTTTCGACGCTCGTCAAATGCCGCATTCACCAACGAGGTCATGAACTGTTTCCCAGCAGACCAAAGTACTCCCCGGCGGTCTGCATGTCTTTGTCGCCGCGGCCGCTCAGGTTGAGCAGCAGCGTGCTGTCGGGTCCGCGTTCGCGTCCGATGTCCAGCGCGCCAGCCAGCGCGTGCGCCGTCTCGATGGCAGGGATGATTCCCTCGGTCTGACTCAACAGTCGTAACGCGTGCATGGCAGCGTCATCGGTCACGGGACGATATGTCGCCCGACCGAGCTCTTTCAACCACGAGTGCTCAGGACCAACACCCGGATAATCGAGTCCTGCGCTGATCGAGTGTGACTCCATGGTCTGTCCGTCTTCGTCCTGAAGCATGTAACTGCGTGCACCATGCAGCACGCCGGGGCGCCCCATCGTCAAGGTTGCCGCATGTTCAGCGGTGTCAATGCCTCGGCCGGCCGCCTCGCACCCAATCAGATCGACACCGGGATCATCAAGAAAAGCATGAAAGATGCCGATCGCGTTTGAGCCGCCACCTACGCAGGCAATCACGGCATCAGGCAGTGCACCGGTCAGTGCGAGCACCTGCTCCCGAGCCTCTTCGCCAATAATCTTGTGAAAGTCCCGCACCATTTGGGGGAAGGGATGCGGCCCAGCTACCGTACCGAGCAAGTAGTGCGTGTTATCAACATTGGCCACCCAGTCGCGCAGTGCTTCATTAATGGCGTCCTTGAGGGTTCGAGAGCCGGTCGTCACCGGAATAACCTCGGCACCCAATAGGCGCATGCGGGCAACATTCAGCGACTGGCGCTGGGTGTCTACCTCCCCCATGTACACCACACACTCCATTCCAAAAAGTGCCGCCGCCGTTGCCGTAGCTACGCCGTGCTGGCCAGCACCCGTTTCGGCGATGAGTCGCGTTTTGCCGATGCGTCGTGCCAGCAGCGCCTGACCCAGTACATTGTTGATTTTGTGGCTTCCGGTATGGTTTAGGTCTTCACGCTTCAGGATGATGCGCGCACCACTGGCATGAGCCGCAAAGCGCGGAACCTCAGTAATGATGGAGGGCCGACCCGTGTACGTCGCGTGGAGATGTGCCAGCTCAGCCCTGAACGACGAATCTTGCTGGGCGAGGTGATATGCGGCTGATAACTCGTCGAGGGCGGCAATCAGTGACTCGGGAACATAGCGCCCACCGAAGTCACCAAAGTACGGTCCTTCTTGATTCCGAAGCAACGTCATACTGTAAGGAATTCTGCCATGGTTACGAGGGGATCCGTCGTGACGAGTGCCTCGCCAACAAGCACAACGTCTGCACCCGAAGCTCGATAGTGAGCAACATCCTCTGCCGACCGCACAGCGGATTCAGCAATGCTGATAGCCGATGCGGGGATCTCGCCGGCCAGAGCGCCAAACAGATCACGATCAAGCTCAAATGTGTCGAGATCTCGTGCGTTAACGCCGATAAGGCGCGCGCCAACATCAATCGCACGCGACAGTTCGTCGCGAGAATGAGTTTCAACAAGTGCCACCATGCCTAAGTCCTGCACGAGTTGATGAAGGTGACTCAAGGTCGGCTGGTCGAGTGCCGCCACAATGAGCAGAACAATGTCGGCCTCATGGGCACGCGACTCATAAACCTGATAGTCGGTGGCGATGAAGTCTTTGCGCAAAACCGGAACAGATACAGCTTGCCGAACCGCATCCAGGTCATCAAGTGAACCCTTGAAACGGCGACCCTCAGTAAGCACCGATATCGCAGACGCTCCGGCCGTTTCATACGTTCGTGCCAATGCTGCCGGATCCCGAATGGCAGCCAGTTCTCCGCGCGACGGACTTGCACGCTTCACCTCGGCAATAATTTTGACGTGCTCGCCGCGGGCCAGTGCCTTCAGTGCATCACGCGGAGCCGGCAGGTTGGCAATACGCGCGGTGAGGTCAGCCACTGACACACTGGATTCGCGTACTCGGGCATCCTCCACCGCGCCAGCGGTGAGCTCTGTGAGTAACACCTCAGGAGTGAGCTTTGGGAGTGAACTTCGGACCATTCACGCCGTAACCGGCCTTTGACATGATCCATCCGATGATGAGCCCCAGCACGAGAACGACGGCACTAACGATCACGCCGATGGGCAGATTGATAATAAAGAAAAAAGTTCCGGCCGCAAACGCCACCAGCATAATGACAACGGTTGTCCAGGCGGCCGGCGAATGGCCCTCGCCCGGGTCGTTAGGGTTGGCGCTCATAATTCACTCCAGTAGCTCGTGGGTACATCACAAGTTTAGTCCTTCGAGATTCCGGTCGGGTCTCCACCGAGGGTCAGTTTGTCCCACGATTCGTAGGTGTCCGAAGTCGGCCCCTCTTTCTGTCTACCAAGGTCTCGGGGAGAGCCAGCCTCCTCTGCTGCCGCGCGCCGCTCATATTTGCGCGGGCCCGCACGCCAGGTGGGGGCCGCCCACAGCGCCATGACCCCGCCTGCTAAACCAACGATGAGCACTGCTGCCGTCACGACAGGCCACACGTCGACGCTAATGCCGGTCACAACGCCCGCCTGATGCGTGACGTCCGAAATACCCGTAACACGCGAAATGCTCGCCCTCACAAAACCCAGGGGTGACACCACAAGAGCCACCACAATGCCCACTCCGGTGCCGGCGAGAAAGACCCCGAGACCCAGGGCAACATTGCGAACGATCGGATGCACCAAGGTGGCCACGATCATGGCGGCCAGGTAGGCAAGAATCAGTCCGATGAGGACGGGAACCGCAGCGGCACCCGTGACAACCACGCGCGAGGTGGCTGACTCTGCGGCGGAGAGCGAGACGGTAAGCCAGGGAGCTGAAATAAACAAAAATGAGCACGCCAGAACGCCCGCGGAGAGCATCAGAACATGACTACGTTTCGGTCGCCACGATGTCGCTGACCGAGAGTGTGGTGAACTTCTCAGGTCTCTATCGTTAGGCATGTTCGAGAGCATTCGCGATCGCCACAGCACGGAGAGGCGCGGCTGCCTTGTTCACGCTCTCCTGGAACTCAGCCTCGGGAATGCTATCGGCCACCAGACCGCCGCCCGCCTGAACGTAGGCGCGTCCGTCGACAATCGTCGCCGTGCGAATAGCAATCGCGAGATCAGAATTTCCGGCGAAGTCAAAGTAGCCGACCACTCCCCCGTAGACGCCACGACCAGCGGGCTCAAGCTCATCAATTATTTCGAGAGCACGCGGCTTCGGGGCTCCCGACAAAGTGCCGGCAGGAAAGGTGGCGCGAAAAACGTCAACCGCATTTTGGCCTTCCCGTAAGTCTCCTTCAACCGACGAAACAATGTGCATGATGTGGCTGAACTTCTCGATTCTCATGAATTCCGTCACCTCGACACTGCCAGCGACACAGACCCGTAAGAGGTCGTTGCGGGCGAGGTCAACCAGCATGAGGTGTTCGGCCCGTTCTTTGTCATCAGCTAAGAGTTCGGTTTCAAGAGCAAGGTCGGCCTCGGGCGAATCACCTCGGGGACGCGACCCCGCTATCGGATGCGTGAAGACGCGCCGAGATTGAACTTTAACGAGAGCCTCAGGTGACGACCCCACCACAAAGTAGGCATGTCCCGACGAATCCTCCAGACTCAACAGGTACATGTACGGACTGGGATTCAAACTCCGCAGCACTCGATAGACGTCGAGCGCGGACGCCAGACACGCGAGCTCAAACCGTTGCGAAATGACTACTTGGAAAATATCTCCGGCAATGATGTGATCTTGCGATGTCACGACCGAAGCAAGGTAATCGTCGCGAGCGGTGCGATGATCGGGATTGACCGGTGTATCGAGGGTGATGTGTTGAATGATGCTCGAACTGGGCTCGGCCAAACGCTTCTGAAGGTCATCCAAGCGACCGAGGGCGTCATCGAAGGATTGCTCGGTGTCAACCGCCAGCACATTAGTGACCAGGGTCAGCGTGCCGTTCCGGTGATCAATAACGATCAGATCGCGCACAAAGTTTAATCCCAACGCCGGAACAGGGATTTCTTTAACCGGACTGTTGGGCAAGTGCTCAAGTTCTCGAACCGCATCCCACCCAATGAACCCGACGAGTCCGCCGGTTAGCGGGGGAAGCGTTTCATCGCGCGGAGACGACCACCGAGCGGTAAGCGCAGCAACGGCCTCGAGCCCAGTTCCGGGAATAAGACCGCCAAAGGCAACCTCAGCGGGCAGGGAGTAATTTATCCACGACGGCTCCCCCGCAGTCTCTGTCAGCGTGCCAAAGCTCTCAACGCCTAGAAACGAAAACCGGGACCAGATGCCTCCCTGTTCAGCGGACTCCAAAAGAAAAGAACCGGGACGCGACTGCGCGAGTTTACGGTACAGGGCAACCGGCGAATCACTGTCGGCAAAAAGCTCACGGGTGACGGCGACGACCCGTCCACCGGCAGACACTTGCTCATCAAAATGCGCCTTCGTCGTCTCAGTCATACTGCTCATCATTCTCACACGTCACCGCCGCTCACG
>WLNS01000085.1 GCA_009699665.1 Actinomycetota bacterium | reverse complement strand
TAAGAAATACGGCCCACCTTGTGTGGGTCGTTTTCTTGTTCCCGGAGGGGTGACGTTGGAATCGTCGATTCCCTGGGCCCACGCGCCTGCGAGCGCTCAGCGTGAAAGTTGCCTTTCACGTGCTCGCGCGTGGGGACATCCCCGGAAACGTCAAATAGCAATTTTGCACTCAGTTTTGCGCTGAAGGCCACCATTCAAATCAAGGCTCTGGCGGAGCCATTCCCAGTGGTACTCGTGCGAAAGACCTGTATAGTTTTAAACTAAACACTTAGAGGAGATCACTGTGACGACCGAGCAGGTAGGTGCGTCTGTGATCCGCCTCGCCCGCGAGCGGCGTGGCATTGGGGTGCGCGAGCTGGCCCGCTTGGCGCGCGTGACGCCAGGTGCAATAACTCAGTGGGAGGCATCCGAACGGCGGGGCACGGCACGACCGCAAACGATTGCGCGGGCCCTCACGGCTATGGGGACGTCACCGGAAAGCGAACTCCCCTCCGCTGTCGACGCGGTCTTGGAGCGTCGCGAAGATCGCGTAACACTTGAACTACACCGCGCCGTGGCTGCGAAGCTCGTGTGGAAATCGAGCGACGTTATGTCGGTGGTCGACGCTAATCTCGAACATCTTCGCACACGCGTTCGAGGCCCATCTGCCCTCGCCGACATCGCGGAGTGGGCACAACTAGCGAACGGCAAACGAATAGGAGCTTTGATAGATCGCATGCTCGGCACCGACCCAAGATCAATCGCCATGCGCCAGACATCGCCATTCATTGGCGTTCTCTCAAACGATGAGCGTCTAGCCGCCATCGCCCGGGCATCTGTGTGAAGCGCACTGAACTTGAGATGGCAATCGTCATAGCCACACACATCATTGCGCAGCCTCGAATTTTGATTATTGGGTCGCAGGCGATCCTTGGCAGCTTTGATGAATCTGAACTCCCGGCCCGCGCCACCGCATCCCAAGAAATCGATATGGCGCCTCTTCAGGACGATGTTGCCGAGTCACTCGCCACGCGCATCGACGCGCTTGCCGGGGAATGGTCGGCATTCGATGCTGAGCACGGTATCTATATCCAAGGGGTAAGCGTCCGGACCGCATTCCTGCCCAGCGGCTGGGAAGAGCGACTTATCGAGGTTCGCCCAACAGTGAACCCAAAGGTGTTGGGCCTGTGCCTTGAAGCTCACGACCTCTGCGCCGCCAAAATGGGACGTAATGACAGCAAGGACCGTGAGTTTGTCTCCGCGCTTGTGGAGGCCGGGCTGGTGTCACCAGAACGTGTGAGCCAACGCCTTCGGGAAATATCAGATCCTCGCTTTTCGCATCAGGCGAAGCACATCTCCCTTCAATTCCTGAGTAGCTTGAGCTAACCAGCCTTCTTCGACAAGCTGAATTCCCGTTGTCCTAAATCTGATGACCGACGAGGCCACGACTCTCCGCCGCAGCGGCCAACCGAGCATCGGTGGTGGCCACCGATCCCCCGAAACACTCAGCCGTGTGAATCACGAGGGCGTCGGGCAGTGTGAGGCCGGTGGCCGCCCGCACTCTGGCCAGTGGCACCGCATCCTGTTCCCGCAGGTCCTCCACGTAGAGCCCCAGAGTCGCGATGACCTTGACCATGCCTCCCACAACGTTTGCTCGAACCGGATGAATCAACGCCTCAGCAAGGGTGAGCGCCGTGATTGAAAACGATTCGTCGGATGCGTCACCGAGAAATGCCATAACCCCCCGGTGGTGTGCATCATCGGGGTTGGCGTAGGCGATGAGAATGCCGGAGTCGAGAACGATCATTCGGGCCAGTCATCTCGAAGTTCTTCGCGCCAGTTTGCTGGCCAAACACCCGTCAACTTGCCGGCCCCCTCGAGAATGGCCTTGCGCCGAGCCGCAACACGGTCGTTGACGCGAGCATCGATCGATGTGTGGGCCTCAGCGATGAGGCGGCGTAACAGTTCAGCACGATTCTTTTTGGCGTCGGGCCACAACAGTGCGGCCGCGTCAATCGCCTCAGCGATCTCGTCTGTTTCGGTGATCATGTGTCGGGCTCTTACCGTAGGCATGGCCCCAGTGTAGCACTTGACCTCAGTGCAACACCGTTGTCACATCGTGCTGCCGCAACCTAGCCGAGCTGACCCCCGCTGAAAGGTCCGGCCTGGCGACCTCCATCGGTGCGACGTTTCGGAGCCCTGCGCCACGTGCGAAGAGACATCACCCACGCCACAACGAGCCCCCAAAAGGCAATTCCCGAGAGGGATAAAAAGAAGGTACTCGGCGGATTCGCGAACGTTTGAAGAATCGGCACGACGGCCACATGAGCGCCGGTGGCATCCACACCCGTCGCAAAAAATAAGGGCACGAACCATTCACTCGTTCCCGAGCTAGGCGTCGCGACTACGATCACGGCCATAATGACCGCAAATACAACCCACCACCCCACAATGCGCCCCGGGCGAAAAATATCGACGAGCCCCGCAATGGCCGCAAGAACAGCGCTCAGAATTGTCAGAGCAAGATAGCCACCGCCCATCGACGCCACGTGACCATTCAGCAGTTCGCTCACCACAATCACCCCGGCGTAGCCAAGGCTGAGAATTTCGAACCAGACTCCCACGCGGGGAAGGCCGCCGGTCGGCGTCAGCGTCTCACTCATAGGACTCCCCAGCTAAAGTGCCATGTGGGTGGCACGTCCACCCACGAAAGTAGCCGACACCTTCATGGATCCGAGGTCGTCAACAGGCATGTCGAGCGGATCGGAATCCAAGACGGCAAAGTCTGCGGGCTGGTTGACGGCGATGTGCGTGCGCACGGATGCCCCAATAGCCTCGTCAACAGTCAAACACTCGGCGGCGTGCCAGGCGGAACGGTCATCCCCCGTGCGTGTGACGGCGGCCTGAATGGCCTGCCACGGGTCAAGAGCGGTTACGGGAGCATCCGAACCAAATCGAATCTCAACGCCGGCATCCCGCATTTGTCTCAGCGGGAAGGCCTGCGATGTTCGTCCCGCCCAGAGCCTTTCGGCCACGTCTCTGTCGTCACGCAGGTGCCCCGGTTGCACACTGGCCGCAACACCCGCCGGGGCAAAGCGTCTCAGGTCTTCGGATCGCACGAGTTGTGCGTGTTCAATAGTGCCGCGGCACTCCACGGCTTCGAAGGCATCAAGTGCGTGTGCGACAGCTTCATCGCCTATGGCGTGCACCGCAGGCTCAAGTCCCGCGGCCCAGCCACGACCCATGAGGGCCGCCAATTCCGGCAGCGCGTGATTGAGCACTCCCCGGGCCCGAGGGCCAATTACGTCTGGGTAGGGCTCAAAACAACGTGCGGTCTGTGATCCAAGAGACCCGTCCAAAATGATTTTGAGCGGCCCCACGCGCACTAATCCCTGAGTCGAAGCAATCGTGTCACCTGACCGCATGCCCGACTCGATGGCGTAGGCGAGGTGCTCGGCATAGATCGCGGTCTCGACGCGTAAGACGTCTGTGCCGCCGGCAACGCGCCGACGCCAGGCGGCCGCGTTGTTCGCCATCTCAAAGTCGACGATGCCCACCACGCCGCGCGCTGCCGCTTCCCGGGCGGCCGCATCCACCCAGCGGTCCAGCTCGCCCTCATCAACGATCGCCACACGCTTGCCCACGTCAAAGCACGCCTGTTCGCTGAGTTCACCTGTCTGAGTTGCATGCAGGTCAACCTCACGAAAGCCCGCCGAGTTGACCCATGCCGTGTGCAGGTCAGCCGAAAATAGAAACGTCGGAACATCCCCGGTCGCTGCGTCGAGGAGCTCGAGAGAAATTTCGCCCGAGACTTCGGCCGGTCGCCAGCCAAAACCCACGACGCGAGCATCACCGGCACGCATTCGTTCGCCCGCCCGATGAGCGACCTCGGCCAGAGTGCGGGCATCCGACAGGTCGAGGCGATAGCGCGTCTGGGCCCACTGCCCCATGTGAACGTGCGAATCCCACAATCCGGGCATGATCCACCGGCCGTCGAGATCGATAATTTGCTCATCGCCGTGAACCACACGCGCGGCTTTCGCGGCTGACGGTAATGTCACCGATGTCGTGTGACCGATGAAATCAAGGGCAGTGACAACGCCGTCGTCGATAGCAATATTGATCAGATTTCCCAGCAACCCGCGTTCGCCCGGGATGCGGGCGTTCGTCAGATGAAGGGTCACAGCTGACAGTCTGTCGTTAGACCTGACAGGTCGGACACCAGTTGAGCTTGCGTGTCGCCATAACGTCGAGCCGGATCGATGTGCCGCACGTGCGACACGGCAGCCCTTCGCGCTTGTATACCCAGTGGCGATCGTCGCGGCGAGCCAAGGCATCACTCAGGGCCTTGCCACGCAGACCATCGCGCGTCATCATCTGGCCCGTCTGAATTCCTATGGCAAGGAGCTTTACCCAGTCGCGCCAGAGAGCGCCGGCCTCGTCGGTGGTCACGAGTTTGCCGGGGCGGTAAGGATCGATGCCCGCGCGAAAAAGCATCTCGGCGCGGTACACGTTGCCGATGCCGGCCACGATGGACTGATCCATGAGCAGCTGTCCAATGGGCGTGGGCTTGCCGGTCACCGAGGCGATGAACCGCGCCTCAACCGCTTTGCCCTTCTCCCGTGCGGGATCGGGCCCCAGTTTGGCTACGACGGCGGCAACCTCGATGGCGTCCAGCACCTCACACGCCGTGGGCCCGCGAAGGTCGGCGCACACCGTGTCGGTGAGCAGGCGCAGGCGCACCGCACCCACGGGCTCGGGCGGAAAAGAATCGGCAGGGTTTCGATACGCGCCTGCGGCGCTACTCAACCAGCTATCGCGCTCGGCGCTACTCAACCAGCTATCGCGCTCGGCGCTACTCAACCAGCTATCGCGCTCGGCGCTACTCAACCGGCTATCTGTGGTCAGCTCGCCCATGCGCACGCGCGATCGTCGCGGAGCGCCAATCGACGTGAGCGAGTTCTCGCCCGCCGCATCGAAAACCGTGCCCCGCATGTTGGTTTGGCCCATGCGCCCGTTGGCAGACGCAATCGTGGCGTCCATGTCAATCTGGCCTGAAAAATCCCACGCGCCGTAGATGCCCAAGTGCACACGAATCCAGTCGCCCGTGTCGAATTCGAGAAACATCTGCTTACCCACGGCGAAGGCATCAACCATTTTCTGCCCGCTCACCTGCGCTGCTCCGTCAACAAAGCGTCCCTGTGGCGAACTCGCCGCCACGCGCCGACCCACAAAGTTTGCAGCGAACTGCCGGGCAATGCGATGAACCGAATGTCCCTCAGGCATGCCCGCACTCGCCCAACGTCACGAACCTAGTGATCAACGCCCTTGCCAGCGATGTCTCCCGTGGTCTCGAACTCGGCCAGCTGTGCAATGCGGCGGACGTGTCGCTCGTCGCCGGGAAAGAGCTCGGCAATAAAGGCATCAATGAAAGCGATGGCTTCGTCGACCGTGTGCTGACGCGCACCAATTGAGATGACATTGGCGTTGTTGTGCTCTCGGGCGAGCTTGGCCGTGGCAATGTTCCACACCAGTGCGGCCCGGATGCCCGCAACCTTGTTGGCGGCCATCTGTTCACCGTTTCCCGAACCGCCAAAGACCACACCGAGAGCCTCAATT
>WLNS01000084.1 GCA_009699665.1 Actinomycetota bacterium | reverse complement strand
TGACGACGCTCGTCGTGACGGTCAGTCAGGGCGTTCCCGCCGCTATGGTTGCCGGAGATACCGTCGAAGTCTGGTCCTCTGGCGGTCAGGATTCGATGATGGCGCCCCAGTCACTTTTTGCGGAACCTCGGCCGCTGGCCGTGGGCGAGTTCGTGGCCCGGGCCGGGGACCCGCAGACGCTGAGTATCGGTGGGCAGCAAGCGATAGAGATTCTCGTGGCTAAATCCGACGTTCCCGCACTGTTGCGCGCGCAGAGTTCGGGGGAGGGTCTGGTCGTTCTTCCCGCGCGCGGAATAGCCCCGTGATAATTGCGACAACGGCGGTGGCACTCGCGAGCGACGAGGTGCTCGAGGCCGTGCATGCCGAATCGGGGCGGGCCGGCGAGAGAACCTTCCACACTCTCGAATACATCGAACCCGATGCGCTCACCGACAGCGCAGGTCGCCGAATCGTTGACCTCGTGCTTGTGCGGGGCGTCGACGTCACGGCTCCCCTGTTATCAGCCTGCGATTTGGCCGGAATTAGAATTATTGGCATCGTGGCGCAGGACGACGACGCTCGAACGTTGGACAGGCTTCGTCTCTTCGAGCGTCTCACGGTGCCCATGAATCACCACGAGGTCATGAACATGCTCGCGATTGCTTCGCCCGGAGTGTGGGCGATCCAGGTCGCTGGAGCAGAGCCTGTTGCAGGACCAGTCGCAAAACCAGTGGCAGAACCGATCGCCGAGCCAACGGCACACGTGGCACGAGCGGCACAACTGGAGCCCACATCCGATGTACGCGGCCGAGTGGTCACGGTGTGGGGTGCGGCGGGTTCACCCGGTGTTTCGACGGTGGCGCTTGGCCTCGCAGCCATCGGCACCAGTCAGGGATTGCGAACGCTCATTATCGATGCAAACGTTTATGGGGGAACAATTGCCGGTCAACTCAATCTTTTCGACGAGGCGCCCGGACTTGCTTCTGCGTGTCGCCTGGCGGGCCGCGATGCGCTGAGTCTTGCCGAACTCAACCGGGTCGCTCACCACGTGGCGCGTTCAGGTCGATCTCGAGAGGTGTCGCTGGCCGTGCTGACCGGCATCACCGAATCCGAACGTTGGACCGAGCTCTCAGCACGACACGTAACCAGCGTTGTCGAACTCGCACGGTCCGCATTCGACGTCATCTTCATCGATGCATCCTTCTGTTTAGAGTCGGACGAAGAAATTTCGAGCGATCTTTTTGTGCCACGTCGACACGGTGCCACGCTGGCATGTCTCGCCATGGCGGATGTCGTCGTTGGTGTGACCGGGTGTGATTCGCTGTCTCTCTCGCGCTACATTCTCGCTCTGCCTCGATTGCGCGAAGTGATTGAGAATACGCCGCTCGTTACGTGCGTCAATCGACTGAGAAATTCAGCCGCCGGCATTGCTCCCGAATCTTCGGTGCGCGAGACCCTTCGTCGGTTCGCGGGAATTTCCGAGATCATTGGCATGCCAGATGACGTGTCGGGAGTTGACGCGGCCGTGGCAGCAGGCCGACCGGTGCCGTGGAATTCACCCCGAGGCAGATTCGCCACGGAGCTCACGAAGCTCGGTCACACGGTGCTCAACTCATGAGTGCTGATGCGCCATCACACAGGAGCACTCGCCTGAGCACTGCCTACTTGGGGCTGAGGGTGTGTTGCTGCACGAACGCGAGTGACTGGGTGAGCGATGTCTGGGCCGCATCGAGGTTGAGCCGGAACTGATACTCGTGAGGCAGCGGCGGCGTGTAGTCGGCGGGCCAGAAGAGCGTCGTGACATCGACGCCTAAAGACTCGAGTTTGGCGGCGAACGGCTTGGAGTTTCCCTTCGTGAGGGGATCGGCATTTCCGCCGGTGATGTAGCTCGGCGGAAAGTCTGCCGTGACGTAATTAATGGTCGACATCTGTTTCATAGCGTTGTTCGACTCGCTGACCTGCTGACCCGTATAGGCCCAGATCGTGACGCCGTCGCCCCAGCCGACGATTCCCTTGCCACCGAAGAAGGTGTTCAGGTCGTAAACGCCGCAGTTGAGAATGAGTCCGCGAATCTGATTCGAGGCGAGGGCTGGGGTGAAACTCATCTCGTTGGCGTAGGCGGGGTTGGTGGTCAGTGCCGCGATCTGGCTCGTCAGTTGCCCTCCCGCGGAGTCGCCCGCCAAGAAGAGGTTATTTGGGTCGATGTTGTATTCGGCAGCATGGGCAACCAAGAACGCGAGGGCGTCGTTTATTTCGAAGACGGCACCCGGATATTTCGTTTCTGGTCCGTAGGCATAGTTGAGACCCACCACGGTGTAGCCGTGAGAGGCGAGAAGTTGGTAGTAGGCCGTGTTGTTTGACTTTGACCCCGAAATCCAGGCACCGCCGTGTGTCCACACGATGGTGGGCAGAGCCTTGCTCGTGCCGTCCGGCCAGAAGACATCGAGTTGTGCCTTGGGAGCGCCGGGCTTGTAGTCAACGTCGAACGTGCTGTGCACGTTGTCGGGCGCGAAAGGCGCCATGATCTTCGTCACGCTGGCGGCGGTACTTGTGAAAACTTGCCGCACAATCATGGCACCGGGCCAGGGAGAGACTTGAAATGCCACGATGTTTCCCAACACGAGGATGCTGATAATGCCCAAGGTCCACCAGAAGGCAATGAACCTTCGGGGTTTGGGAAAGACGCGTGAATCGTTGTCCATGATTGCTAACTCTAGGCTAGAGACATGTCGACGTTCACCGAAATTATGTCTTCCCGTGGCGTGGGAACCGAACGCGACGTCGACTGGCTGCATCTTCTGCTCGGCGACCTTCAACTCTTGGCCGATTTATCGTTTGCCGACGCCATTCTGTGGGTGCCCGCGGTTGACGGCGGCTTCATGGCCGCCTCTCACTCGCGGCCCGCGGGTGTGGCCACACTTTTTTACCGAGACTTTGTGGGTCAAGTCATCAAAGCCGAGTGGCGCGCACAGGTGACTGAGGCCTATGAGGCAGGTGTCATCGTCGACTCGACGGCTCCCGCGTGGTTTGAAGAGGTGCCCACACGTGTGCGCACGGTGCCCGTTGTGCGCCCCGTGCGTGAGCGATCTGACGAAATTCAACAGGGCCCCATCGCTGTGGTTTCGCTGCACACGAACCTCTCGCAGATGCGTCAGCCCTCACGCCAGGAAAAGACCTTCAACGAGTGTGCCGACGACCTTTTTCTGATGATGTCGACGGGTCACTTTCCCGACATTGATCAGGCTCCCGCGCCTCGTCGGGGCGCTCCCCGCGCTTCGGATGGCCTGTTGCGCATTGACGTCGACGGCGTCGTGAACTTTGCCAGCCCCAACGCTCTTTCTGCCTTCAGCCGAATTGGTTATCGCGAAGAGCTCGAGGGTGAGCTTCTGGCCGAGGTCGCGACCCAGGTGCTCTCGGGCAAACTTGATGTCGACGAGTCCTTACCGGTGGTGGTGACGGGTCGAGCACCGTGGCATGCCGATATAGAAAATCGGGGTGTCACCGTTTCGCTGCGCAGCATCCCTCTCGAGATCGGCAACGAACGCACCGGCGCGATTGTGTTGTGTCGCGATGTGACCGAGATGCGTCACCAAGAGCGCGAACTCATGACAAAAGACGCCACGATTCGTGAAATTCACCATCGGGTGAAAAATAACCTGCAGACCGTGGCCTCTCTTTTGCGCATTCAGGCCCGGCGAACGACCTCTGAAGAAGCGCGCGATGCGCTGGGTCAAGCCATGCGCCGCGTGGCCAGCATCGCCGTCGTGCACGACACGCTCTCGTCGGGTCTCAAGCAAAACGTAGACTTCGATGAGGTGTTCCAGCGAGTGCTGACGCTGAGTGCCGAGGTCGCGTCGCTGAACAATAACCCCGTGAAGCCCCAGGCGACGGGAACCTTTGGTGTTCTGCCCAGCGAGTACGCCACTCCACTGGCCCTTGCCCTGACAGAAATCGTGACCAACGCGGTGGAACACGGATTTGACGGATCGGGAGAGGGCGCCGTAGACATTCGAGCCTCGCGCGACAGTGAAACCCTGCGCGTGGAGGTTGACGACAACGGTAAGGGCATTGGCGAGAATGGCATCGTCGACGGATTGGGCACCCAGATCGTGCGAACGCTCGTTGAGGGCGAACTGAGCGGATCTATTACGTGGAAGCAGCGAGCCGAGGGCGGAACACGCGTCACGATAGTTATTCCCCTGCGCTTCCTTGATGCTTAGGGGCAGACGCTTCTCGTTAAGAATAAAGATGGGCCGAGGAAAAAAATCCCGGGCCCATCTTCGATCTTGCTAAAGCTAGCTTGCGCGGCGTGCGCGAGCGGCACGGCGCTTGAGCGCGCGGCGCTCGTCTTCGCTGAGTCCGCCCCAGACGCCCGAATCTTGCGAGGTCTCGAGGGCATACTGCAAGCACTGCTCAGTTACTGAGCAACGGGCACACACGGCCTTAGCCTTTTCGATCTGGTCGACGGCGGGGCCGGTGTTTCCAACGGGAAAGAACAGCTCGGGGTCGACCGTGAGGCAAGCCGCAGAATCGCGCCAGTCCATGGTTTCTCCTTTTTTATACGATGATGACTCTGCACTCTCGGGCTCGAAAACGAGACCTGAATGCGAGAGTTTGGACTTCAGTAAATGAATCGAGTGCCAGTCCCGAGACCCGCCGGAAATAAACCGACGAGCTCGCCCACGTCTACGTGAGGCTCACTCGACCTCTTATAGGTTCTCATGTGGTTGGCTAAATGTAAAGACTTTTTTTTGAAAGGGGTCGCTGTGACCGATTCGGGAGGCCGTGCCGCCGACATTTCTCGACCGCGGCGGGCAAACCCGTGGACCCTGGTGTTGCTCGCTGTCATCGTGTGGGCAGAAGTGCTGATGTTGGCGGTGTGGACGGTGTGGTTCGTCATCGGATTTGTCACCGACACACCCGATTCGATTGCCGGTGCTGTTCTCATTCTTGTGTTGAGCGTGCTGGCGACCGTCTGGCTCGCCTTGGCTGCCTGGCAACTCTTACGCCGCAAGACGTGGACCCGGGCGGCCGTTCTCGTCTGGCAGCTGTGCCAGACCGCTATTGCAGCCGGAGCCTTTCAGGGGCTCTACGCCGCACCCCTCGTGGGCGCCGCTCTTCTCGTTCCCGCACTGGCGGCGGGTTTTTTGCTCTTTACTCCGCGCGTTGTGGCCGCACTCAAACGCGACCCGCGAACCTAGATCAGAGCAGCCGCGTGCTTCGGGGCGTTCTGCGCAGGAGCTACAGGCCAAGCTTGGTGCGCAGCGAAGCCACGTGACCCGTGGCTTTCACGTTGTAGAGGGCATGGCTGAGCGTTCCATCCGGCGCCACCACAAAGGTGGATCGAATCACACCCTGAACGGCTTTGCCGTACATCATTTTTTCGCCAAAGGTGGCGTAGGCATGGTGGACGCTCAGGTCGGGATCGCTGAGCAGCGGGAAGGTCAGTGACTCTGCCTCTTGGAACTTCTTGAGTTTGGCCGGGGCGTCTTTTGAGACGCCGAGAACCACGTAACCAGCGGCTTGGAGTGACGAGAGCGAATCTCGAAAGTCACAGGCCTGAGTGGTGCAACCCGGCGTCATGGCCGCGGGATAAAAATAAATGATGACATTCTTACCGGCAAATTCGGCAAGCGAGACGTCGTTTCCGTCTTGGTCGGGG
>WLNS01000083.1 GCA_009699665.1 Actinomycetota bacterium | reverse complement strand
TGCTGAAAGCCGTTGTAGCCGCTGGGGCGACATCTGCCGAACAGGGCCTCGCGGCCTCGGCAGGCGCCCAGACGGTCGCCGACCTCATCAACGATGAGGCAGCCATCATCGGTGAGAAAATCGAGCTTCGCCGGGTCGCCGTCGTCGAAGGCGAGAAGGTTGCCATCTACATGCACCAGACCAGTCAAGATCTGCCCCCTCAGGTCGGTGTTGTGGTTGCCTACTCTGGTGCCGACGACGAGACGGCCCGTTCGGTAGCGATGCACATTTCGTTTGCCGACCCGCTTTACCTCGCGCGCGAAGATGTTCCAGCCGACGAGGTCGAGAAGGAGCGCCAGATTGTGACAGAAATCACGCGTCAAGAGGGCAAGCCCGAAGCCCAAATCGACAAGATCGTGGAGGGTCGCCTTTCCGCTTTTTACAAGCAGGTCGCCCTGCTCGAGCAGGACTACGCGCGCGACGACAAGCAGAAGGTGTCAAAGGTGCTCTCTGACGCTGGACTGAAGGTCTCGGGCTTTGCTCGATTCAAGGTAGGCGCCTAGCTTCACCTTTCTCGCACAGCCCGGTTCGTGACTCTGTCGCGCGCCGGGCTGCTTGCTTTCTGGCGCGCGCGGTAGCGTAGAGAAACACTCGCTTAGCTCAAAAGGAAAGACTCCATGGCTGCACGTCGTCGCGTCCTGCTCAAACTGTCGGGAGAAGCATTTGGCGGTGGTTCTGTGGGCGTCAATCCCGACGTCGTCGCCTCAATCGCTCAGGAGATTGCGGCGGCGGCCAAAGTGGCAGACGTTGCGGTTGTCGTGGGTGGCGGTAACTTTTTTCGCGGGGCCGAGCTCAGCCAACGGGGCATGGATCGATCCCGCGCCGACTATATGGGCATGCTGGGAACCGTCATGAACGCCCTTGCTCTTCAGGACTTTCTCGAGCAGGCGGGAGCTCAGCCGCGCGTACAGTCGGCCATAGCGATGGCACAGGTTGCCGAGCCCTATCTTCCGCTACGCGCCATTCGACACCTTGAGAAGGGCCGGGTCGTCATCTTTGGTGCCGGAGCAGGTCTGCCCTTCTTCTCAACCGATACGGTTTCGGCGCAACGCGCCCTCGAGATTCACGCCGACGAGGTGCTCGTTGCCAAGAACGGTGTCGACGGCGTGTATTCCGACGACCCGAACAAAAATCCCGACGCCGTGCTTCTCGATCGAGTCACGTACGCTGAGGCGCTCAAGAAGGGCTTGAAGGTTGTAGATTCCACCGCCTTCTCGCTCTGCATGGACAACAAGATGCCCATGCGTGTCTTTGGCATCGAGCCACAGGGAAACATTACGAAGGCCATCACGGGCGCACAGATTGGCACCCTCGTCACCAACTAGACTCGGGGCAGTCGTCATTCCGGGCAAAGGAGTCTTTCGTGATTGCAGATGTGCTGAGCGACGCCAAAGATCGCATGAACAAGGCGGTTGAGGTGGCCAAAGATGATTTTGCGACCGTACGCACGGGTCGCGCAAACCCAGCAATGTTTCAGAAAATCCTGGTCGATTACTACGGCACGCCCACGCCGCTGGCTCAGCTGGCATCCCTGCAAAACCCCGAGGCGCGAACCATTCTCATCACGCCCTATGACAAAGGGGCACTGAAAGAAATTGAGCAGGCACTGCGTGACACGCCCAATTTGGGCGCCACGCCCACCAACGACGGCAACCTCATTCGGGTCGCTCTTCCCGAGCTCACCGAAGATCGCCGCAAGGAATACGTAAAGATCGTGAAGGCAAAGGCTGAAGACGCGCGCGTGTCGGTGCGCAATATTCGCCGCAAGGCCAAAGACGACATTGATGCCCTCAAGGGTGAAGTGGGTGACGACGACGTGGCGCGAGGCGAAAAGGAGCTCGAGGCCACCACGAAAGCACACATCGATCAGATTGATGAAACTCTGAAGCGCAAGGAAGCCGAGCTCCTCGAGGTTTAGCGCGTGTCAAAAAACATCACCCCCGAAGAGCGCGAGCGCCGCACGCCCACAGAAGAGATTCAGGCGCAGTTTCGGAGTGCTCGGGCCGATATCGAGCGCCAGTTCGAAAACACCAAAGCACAGTTCGAGAACACCAGAGTTCAGTTTGAAGCCGCAAACGAAAAGATTCGAACGCGCACGGGCCGCAACCTCTTGGGCGCTATCGCCGCGGGCCTCATCTTCGGCGGTTTTGTCATTGTCAGCCTGATTATCTTCAAATGGTTTTTCGTGATTTTTGCCCTCGTGACGCTCGGCATTTGCTCGCTCGAACTCGCTAACGCCATGCGTGTGCGCGGCTGGTACGTTCCGCGCGTCTTGAGTGTTGTTGTTACGGTCATTGCCATGCCGGTGGCTTTCTTCGGTGGAATAGTAATGACCCTCATCGTGATTGCCCTCGGCACGGTGATTATCCTGATGACGCAGATTGTGACATCCAATCGCGCTGCCTACACCGACAAAGCACCGCTCAACCAACGCATGTTTGCGGCCATGTTTGTGCAGGCCTACGTCTCGGTGCTGGGTGCGGTTACCGTGAACCTCGTGTCACGCGACGACGGACAGTGGTGGGTCATGGGGTTTCTGATTGTCGTCGTGTCAATAGACACGGGGGCTTACGTCACCGGATTGCTCTTCGGCAAGCACTTGATGGCACCAAAAATTAGCCCCAAAAAAACCTGGGAGGGGTTTGCCGGCGCCGGCGTCATCTCGCTCATCGCGTCGGGTCTCGTGGTCACACTCATGTTGCACCTGCCGATCTGGTTTACGCCCATATTTGCCATCCCCATTCTTTTTTCGGCCGTCTGGGGCGATTTGGGCGAATCTCAACTCAAGCGGATTATCGGCGTCAAAGACATGAGCAACTGGCTTGCGGGCCACGGCGGATTCTTGGACCGCGTCGATTCGATTCTGCCCACGGCACTGGTGGTTTACATCATCTACAACGTGGTGCACGCGGTCTCGTAGGTCGATAAGTGCCGACGAGTCGTCTTGGTCGCATTTTGTTGCGAGAATAGTGACGTGAATCTTTCTTTTAACCGTGCCCGCCGAAATCGCCCGGCATACGATCCGGTTCAGGTCGATGAGTTTGTTGATGATGCGCGTCGCGCCTATGACGCTCCGGCGGGATCCCCGGTCACACTGACGGCTTTACAGATTCGCCAGGTTTCTTTTGCGCTGAAGCGCGGGGGATATGACGCAGCCGAGGTCGACGAGGGGCTTGAACGACTCGAGCTGGCCTTCGCCGAAGCTGAGCGCGAAGCCGCCATCGAAAAGGAAGGGTGGGAAGGATGGTCGCAACGCGGTGTCGCCGCGGCAGAAGACCTGCGCGACCGTCTCTTGCGCCAACCTCGCGATCGCTTTCGCAAAGCCAAAGGCGCGGGGTACAAGCGCTCCGAGGTCGACGCTTTCTCTGAGCGTGTCCTCGATTACCTCGCCACGGGAGTGGGGCTGACCGTTCGAGACGTGCGATTTGTCACGTTTACCGCACAGCGGGGTGGCTATGACGAACCACAGGTCGATTACGCGCTCGATGTGCTCATTGACATCATGCTCGCCAAGGGTTCTTAGGTTTCGAGAAATAATGGTATATCGGGGTAAACTATTTATCCCATGGGTAAACACGTTGCGCTGAGTGACAGTTCGCGGCTAGACGCGCGCACTGTTCGTCGTCGTATCCGCGCAACGACATGGTCGCAGCGGGGAGTCTTTCTGCGTCACGGCCCGTCCCTCCTGCTGGGAACAATGATTCTGACGCTGGCCCTCATTATGGTGACCGTGGTTGATCCCTATTCTGGCGCGGTTGCTTCGCCTTCGTTCCGGCTCACTTACGATTCGTGGCAGGGACCGGTGCAGACCCTGCGGGCCGCGTCAGCAAGCCAGACATCGGCTCGTGACGGGGTCGACACTGTGGCCGGTCTTCACGGACTCATGGGCGTTCCCGCCGCCGGGCTGCCCGATCCGACTTCTGCCCAGGCCATCGGTTACCGCATGGTGGCCGAACGTGGCTGGTCCGTGCAGGAATACGACTGCCTCGTGTTGCTGTGGAATCGCGAGTCACACTGGAACGTTTATGCCAACAATCCGAGCAGTGGCGCCTATGGCATTCCGCAATCGTTGCCCGGTGAAAAGATGGCCACCGTGGGTGCCGACTGGCAGACCAATCCGACAACGCAGATTACGTGGGGCCTCAACTACATACAAGCCCGGTATGACACACCCTGTGGCGCCTGGGCACACTCCGAAGCGACCAACTGGTACTAGTTGCGGGGTGAAGTGACACGGCGAGCGGGGCTTTAGGCTGGAGGCATGGCTCGACGAAATCGCCCCTCTCGTCCCGAAGACGACTACGAGGAACTCGATGCGGGACGCATCCTGGGCGGGTTTCGGCGCACCGAGAGCAAGCGGGGAGGCTCGTGGACGGTGCAGCCGATTAGCGAGGCGAACGCCCTGAAGGAGTACACGTGCCCCGGGTGCAACAACATCGTTTTGCTCGGCGTCGCTCACGTCGCCGTGTGGCGCAATGACGGACTCATGGGAGAGTCGGCCGATCTCGAAGATCGGCGCCACTGGCACGCCCACTGTTGGAAGATCGCGTGACCGAGGAGATTCGCGGGTCAACCGTTCTGCCGGCTCGACGCGAAGACGTCGTGCTGACAACCCCGGACGGATTGCGGCTGGTGGGGGAGTTGGCGATGCCGCTCGATCGACCGCCGGTGGCCACAATGGTGTGCCTGCATCCACTGCCGACTGCGGGCGGGTTCATGGATTCGCATGTCTTGCGCAAAGCTGCGTGGCGACTGCCCGCACTGGCCGACATCGCCGTTCTCAGGTTTAACACCCGTGGAACGCGGTCACCGCGCGGTCTCAGCGAGGGTGAGTTTGACGGCGGAAACGCCGAGCATGGGGACGTGACTGCCGCGATGGACTTTGTCGCCGAGCGCGGCCTGCCTCATCCGTGGCTGGTGGGCTGGTCTTTCGGAACGGAACTCGCGCTCAAGTACGGGCGTGAGTATGCGATTGAAGGTGCCATTCTGCTCTCGCCGCCCCTGCACCGGGCAACAGATGCAGATGTCGCCGCATGGGCCGGAAATACCCGGCGACTCGTCGCCATCGTGCCGGAACTCGATGATTTTTTGCGCCCCGCTGAGGCGCGTGTGCGATTTGCCTCGGTTCCCGAACTCGAATTTGTCGAGGTCGAACAAGGCAAGCACTTATGGGTGGGAGAAAACCAAACGCGCCGGGTGCTCAACGAAATCGTCGAGAGACTCAATCCGGCCGCCGCGCCCCTGCCGGAATACTGGCCACCGGCCTGAGTGCTGTCGGCACGTGGTCACACTTCTGTCTAGCGTTCTGCTTGGGCCGGAATCGTGACTTCCTTGACGATGATGATGATCGAGGCGGCCACGGGAATGGCCACGAGGGCGCCAAGAATACCCAGGAGGGAACCGCCGGCCAGGGCCGCGATGACCACAATGGATCCCGGCACACTGACGGCCTTATTCATGATGCGGGGGCTAATCACGTAAGCCTCAATCTGCATGTAAATCAGGTAGTAGATGATCGCGATTAGAGCCACGGTTCCGTCGGCCAAGAGGAATTGCGACAGAGCAATGACGATGGAACCGGTGAGCGTTCCCACGAGAGGAATCAGCGAGAAG
>WLNS01000082.1 GCA_009699665.1 Actinomycetota bacterium | reverse complement strand
TAGCCCATTTCAACCAGTGCGGCAAAAACTCCCGCGGCGTTGACCGCGTTATGGACACCAGGAATCTTGAGGTGAAGAGGCCAGCTGTGATCTCTCCACTCAAGCAGGCACGTCACGGTTCCGTTGCTCGAATCCTCTCCAACAATTCGAACGTCTGACCCCTCGGCCCGGCCAAAGGTTGTGGTTGGCGTGGTTATTCGGGATGTGATGGCGCGAGTACCCGGATCGTCGGACGAGATGACCACACGTTCTGAGGCCCCATTCGCAAAGTCAACAAAGATTTGGTCAAAGGCCTCTCGAGAACCATAGTGATCGAGATGATCGGGGTCGACGTTTGTGATGAGTGCTACAGCCGTCGCGTAGTCCACCAACGTTCCATCTGACTCGTCCGCTTCGATGACCGCGAGTTCGCCGTCGCCCCAAGCCGCACTTCGCTGAAGTGCCGCAATGACACCACCGTTGATAAACGTGGGTGACTCGCCGAGCGCGAGAAGTGCTGTCACCGCCATTCCGGTCGACGTGGTCTTGCCGTGGGCTCCCGCGATAGAAACGAGACGCCGATTCCGCACGAGCCACTCCAAAGCGCGCGAGCGATGTAATACAGGTATTCCTCGGTCACGCGCGGCAAGATACTCGGGATTATCGGCCCACAGGGCGCCCGTATAGATGACCGCGTCAACATCTCCGAGGTGAGCTGCATCGTGACCCACGTGAATGTCAGCCCCGCGGGCGCGGAGGCCATCGACACCCGAAGACGGACGAACATCGGAGCCGGTCACTGTGATGCCGCGGTCGATAAACATGTGGGCGATGGAATTCATTCCTGAGCCGCCAGCGCCGATGAAATGCGCGGAGCGCACGCCTTCCGGCATAAACACCGAGCGATTCGGTTCAATCACGTTTCTTCACCTCACGACCAGAGACCAACGCACGGGTGCACCTCTAACCTACGTGGACAACCTGGCGGTTGCCCCGAGCGCCTCGCCAATGAGGTCGACGGTTCGAGCTGTCCCATCGCGTGTACCCTCTCGAGCCGAGGCTGCCGCCATCCGGTCGAGTTCAGTCGGGTTGAGAAGCAGCGGAAGCAGATGGGCAGAGACCCATTCATTAGTAAAGTGCTTGTCATCGATCAAGCGACACCCGCCCGCAGCAGCAAGCGGACGTGCATTTAACGCTTGTTCACCATTGCCAGAAGCGTACGGAACGAGCAGTGCAGGAACACCCAGGGCAGACAATTCGGCGACCGTCGACGACCCCGCGCGCGATATCGCGAAAGAGGCAGCCGCGAGGGCATCGTCCATGCGGTCGCAGTAGGGCATCACAACATGACCGCCGCCTGCCGGCTCAACTATCCCGTCGTCGCGCGAACCCGTAATGTGCAGAATTTGCCAGCCAGCACCGAGAATCTGTTGCGCCGTTGCCGACACAACCGTATTTATCCGGCGGGCGCCCAGCGAGCCCCCCGTGACCAGCAAGACGGGGCGCTTGGGGTCTAGGCCAAACGACGCACGCGCCTCGGCGCGGCGTGAAGTCACACTGAGTGTCGAAATCGACGATCGAAGGGGCATACCCACCCAGACTCCCCCGCCAATTTTTGTTCCGCGAACAGCAAAACCCACACCACGCGCAAATCGAGCCGCCCATTTATTAGCTAGCCCAGGCCTTGCATTCGCCTCGTGGATTACCAACGGGCGCCCTAGTCGACGCGCCGCCGCATAGACCGGAGCTGCAACATATCCGCCAACTCCAAAGACAACATCGACGTTGTGTTTGTGAATCACGGCTTCGACCCGGTCAACCGTGCGCCGCCAGCCGCGAATAAAGCGCCATGCGCGCGCGTCCGGACGTCGCGGGAAGGGCAGCCGTGCAATGTATTCGATTGCGAAGCCGGCAGCCGGGACGAGCCGTGACTCCAACCCCTCGCGCGTGCCGATGAAGATAATTTCTGCGTGCGGGTCACGCCTTCTGATTTCAGCCGCTACGGCTAAAAGAGGATTCACGTGACCGGCCGTTCCACCACCGGCCAACAGGTAAGAGGTCACGTGACCTTCTGCCCTTCGGCCCGGGCATAAGACAGCACGACCCCCACGGCCGTCAGGCTCGCGAGCAGAGCGGTGCCGCCGGCCGAAACGAAGGGCAACGGAACTCCGAGAACCGGCAAGAGATTGAGCACCACGGCAATGTTAATGAACGCTTGCCCCACGAGCCAGACCATGATGGTGCCGGTGATGATTCGAGTCGTCGGATCTTGGGCTGACCGAATAATGCGCAGGAACGAAATGGTGAGAACCACGAAGAGACCGATCACGACAATGGCCCCGATGAGTCCGAGCTCTTCGCCAATAATCGCGAAAATGTAGTCGTTGTCCGCCGCCGGCAACCACGACCATTTCGCCCGCGAGTTTCCCAGTCCGACCCCGAATATTCCTCCACTCGCCATTGCCCACGTTCCATGGAGTGGCTGCCAACAAGCTCCCGAGTCGTCAAGGCACGGCTTTCCAAAGAAGCTGAGGATGCGCGCCATGCGGTTGGCGCTGACCACTGACATCAGAATGACGCCGCTCACGCCTAACGAAATGGGCAACATCATCAGTTTCCAGCCGACTCCCGCAAAGTAGAGGGCGGCCAAGGTCATGAGAGCCATGATGATGACGGTGCCGAGGTCCTGACCGGCCAAAACCATCAGAAGCATAATGACGGCAGGAATCAAGGGCCGAAGCACCCTCACGGTGGAACCGTGCCGATCCATAGTGACCGGAAGCATGACGCCCAGCCAGACCGCGAGGGCCAGCTTGAGCGCCTCCGATGGTTGTGCCGTAAATCCGCCAATGGCAAACCAGTTGCGATTACCGTATGAGTCAATTCCGAGCGGCGTGTACACCAAGAGCTGCAGGCCGATGCCGACCAAAACGAAAATACGTGCCCATTTTCGCCAAAACGTGATGGGCACACGGCTGGCCAGAAGCATGAGGGGAATACCGATAACGGCATAAATCGCTTGCCGGATGAAACTTCCAAAGAAATTACTGTCCGCAAGATATGAGTCGACCGACGACGCCGAGAGAACCATGATCAGGCCAATAAAGACCAATAGCAGGGTCGTTCCCAGAAGCATGTAATAGTTCGAAGAATGAGACCGAAATACACTGCTCAGCGAAACGCGCCGCAACATCTCCGGCCGACCCGGCCTGATGCCAGCATCGCCAGTGCGCAGACCTGCCGCGCTCGTGCCACCCGAGTGCGGCGACGAGGTGCGCGACGGACTGAGAACGCCGGTAGAGCGGGCTATAGAAGGAGTCTGCACGCGGCCGGGCACCGGCCGCACGAAGGGTTTAGGGCCGACGCGAGGCGGATGTGTCATCCGCCTCACCTCCTATCTCTGCAATCACGGCCTCTCGAAAGAGGCGTCCGCGGTGTGCGTAGTCTGAAAACTGATCCATTGAGGCCGCGGCCGGTGCCAAGAGAACAACATCACCCGGAGCCGCCAGGGCTCGAGCTGCGCGAACAGCCAAAACCATGACTTGACTAGTGTCATCCGTTTCGATGGCTCGCACGGGCAGTTGCGGCGCGTGTCGCCCGAAAGCGTCCACGAGGGCCTGTTTCTCGCGGCCGATAATCACCACCCCTTTGAGCCGAGATAAGTGGCGTGCAACCAGATTGTCAATCTCTACGCCCTTGAGTAATCCGCCCACAATCCAGACGACCGAAGAACTCGCCCGCAGGGAAGCGTCTGCCGCGTGCGGATTAGTCGCCTTCGAATCATCGATCCATGAGACGCCGTTCACCGAGGCAATCGTCTCGCTCCGGTGATGGTCGAGCGAAAACCCGCTCAGAGCACGAGAGATATCTTCGGGCGTGGCGCCGTAAGACCGAGCTAGCGCGGACGCGGCGAGAATATCCGCGACAATGTGCGGCGCCGAGAGACCCAGAGAAGCGAGCTCTTCGACGGTGGTGAGCTCGAGCGCGCGATCTCGTCGATCCTCGAGGAACGCCCGATCGCACAAAATGCCGTCTACAACCCCAAAGTCAGAAGGTCCGGGCGAATCGAGTCCAAATCCGATGGCCCGAGCACCCTCAACCACCTCGGCGTTTTCTACCATTCGCAGCGTCGCCTGATCGGCTCGGTTGTAGACGCAGGCCACGCGAGTGTGCGCGTAAACCTTGGCCTTCGCCTGTTCATAAGCCGCGTGTGACCCATGCCAATCGATGTGATCATCGGCAATATTGAGGCACACGCTGGCATAGGGCTCGATGCCCGAAGCGTAATGAAGTTGAAAACTCGAAAGTTCGACGATGTAAACGTCGAATCCCTCCGGATCCCTCACCGCGTCTAACACGGGTATTCCGATGTTGCCGCACGGAGCCACCCGAAATCCGGACTCATTCAACATGGCCGCAGTGAGTTGCGTCGTGGTTGTCTTGCCGTTCGTGCCGGTTACGAGAATCCAATCCGCTCTCGCAACCTTGTCCCGAACCCGCCAGGCGAGTTCGATATCGCCCCACAGCGGCGTATCTGTTGACTGAGCCCACTGCACCAAGGGATGTCGCGGCGGGTAGCCCGGGGACACAATCATCACGTCGGGTGCAAACGCAATAAGCGGGGCTGGGACAGGCTCTTCCTTCGTCGCCACAAGAACGCCCACGCCGATGACGTCGCACATGCTCGCTCGCACGTCATCGATGGATTCCGCGACGAGCAGAACGTCGGCGCCCAACTCGGCCAAAGTGTCTGCGGCCGAGAAGCCTGTCACTCCGGCGCCCGCGACCACCACGCGCAATCCCGACCAGTCGGCGTGCCAACTGGTTAAGCCTTCTAGCTCCCGAGACACGCTGTTATCTCGAGAGCCACTCGAGATAGAACGTCCCTACCCCAACCGCTGCGAATAGTCCTGAAATAATCCAAAAGCGCACTACGACGGTTATCTCGGCCCACCCCTTTGCCTCAAAATGATGATGAAGCGGAGAGGCGCGCCAGATGCGCTTGCCGTGTGTGATCTTGAAATATGTCCGCTGCACAATCACGGATCCGGTCAACATGACAAACAGCCCTGCGAGCACGACAAGAAGCAGCTCGGTCTGGCTCAGAATGGCGAGAGCGGCGAGTGCGCCACCAATCGCAAGTGAACCCGTGTCGCCCATAAAGATCTTTGCTGGGGACGTATTCCACCACAAAAACCCAATGAGACTGCCCACAATTGCGGCGGCAATGATCGCAATGTCTATAGGAGCACGCACTTCGTAGCATTTGTATGCAACCGAGAGGTCGAGACTTGCCCGGAAACACGATTGGCTGAACTGCCAAAAGTTGATAATGACAAAAGACCCGATCACGAAGACAGAAGATCCCGCGGCAAGACCGTCCAATCCATCAGCTAAGTTCACCGCGTTAGAAGTGCTCGTGACAATGATGACAATCCAGACGGCAAAAGCAATGGAGCCGGCCACAAGGCCCCACGACATAAAGGAAAAGGGCAAGTCACGCAAGAAGGATATGTGCGTCGTAGCCGGAGTCAGGCCATTGCTATTGGGAAAACTCGTCGCCAACAGTCCAAACGCGACCGCGACGACAACCTGCCCAAGAATCTTGAAATATCCGTTGAGGCCGAGCGTGTTCTTTCGGTGGGTCTTGATGAAGTCGTCAATAAAACCGACCGCGCC
>WLNS01000081.1 GCA_009699665.1 Actinomycetota bacterium | reverse complement strand
GGCGCGGAGCTCTGGCTGGTCCCGTGGCCGTAGGCGTGTGTGCCATTTCACGAGTGGCTGAGTTTCCCACGGGCCTGCGTGACTCCAAGCTACTCAGCGAGAAGCGTCGGGTGACGCTTGACCCGTTGGTGCGTGACTGGGGTCACTGCGCGGTGGGTTCGGCAACAGCGCAAGAGATTGACGAGCTCGGCATCTCGCGCTGTCTGGGCTTGGCTGGCCACCGTGCCCTGACAGCACTCTTTGACGCGGGCGTCGCCGTGGGCGAGGCGATGGTGTTGCTCGATGGCAAGCATGATTGGCTCACGCCCGTTCTTCGATCTCCTCTGCGCGTCACCACCCGAATCAAGGCCGATCAGGACTGCGCCGTGGTGGCCGGAGCATCCGTCGTGGCAAAGGTGTGGCGCGATGCGCTGATGGTTGCCCTGGCTGCCGAAAATCCGGAATTTGGCTGGGAATCGAACAAGGGTTACGGTGCGAAAAGTCACCTGGACGCCATCGCCCGACGGGGACCAAGCCCCTGGCATCGCCGCACGTGGCTGCACAATATTTCGATAGATGCGCAGGTGGAAGCCAACGACTGAGCCTGCGCGACATGCGACCCGGCACTCTAGGATGTAATCACATGGACGAAGATTTCGACGACTACGAACGCGAGGCCGAGCTGGCGCTTTATCGCGAATATCGTGATGTCGCGGGTCAATTCAAATACGTGGTCGAAACCGAGCGACGCTTCTACCTCGCAAACGACGTCAATCTTGAGCGCAAAGATACCGAGACCGATTTCTATTTCGAAATCGTGATGACCGATGTCTGGGTCTGGGATATTTACCGGTCTGATCGTTTCGTGAAGTCGGTGCGTGTGATGACCTTCAAAGACGTCAACGTCGAAGAGCTCTCGCTCAAGGAATTTGAACTGCCCAAGGAACTCGCGCTCGACGAGTAGCAGACTCCGCTCCTGAGATCTTCCACTCATCCACGGCGAGGGCCGTGACGTCGTGTGCACGAGACGCGGGTATTCTCGCCACGCGTGAGCTGCATAGCGCATGGTTGTCGCGGAGGCAGCATGCGACAAAACTCGGACCGACAATCGATACTGCTCGGCAAGCGCGGCGAAGACCTGGCCTGTGACTACCTTCGTGAACACGGCTTCATAATCGTCGAACGAAATTGGCGTTGCACGACGGGTGAAATTGACATTGTTGCTCGTGACGGCAGCACCCTTGTCATGGTCGAGGTGAAGACGCGCTCATCGTTGGCGGCAGGCCACCCCCTTGAGGCCATCACGCCCGCAAAACTCGCTCGGCTGCGCTTGCTGGCCGGTGCGTGGTGTCAGGCAAACGAAAAGCGTTACGCCCGAAGCCGTATCGACGGGATTCGTATCGATGCCATCGGCGTCGTCATGCCTCTCGGGCAACCATCGAGCGTGCTGCATATCCGAGGCGTCGAGCGATGAGTCTTGGCCGTGCCCGCGCGGTGGCGCTTGTTGGTCTCACGGGAGTGCCCGTCGATGTTGAAGTGGATGCCCGGTCCGGTTTGCCGGGTATGTCTCTCATAGGTATGCCCGATCGAGCTCTGGGCGAGGCCGTCGAGCGCGTGCGATCTGCACTGGGCAATTCAGGGTGTGATCTGCCCGCCCGCCGGCTCACCATCAATCTGTCACCGGCCGCCCTGCCCAAGCAGGGCTCGGGATTCGATCTGGCGATCGCTCTCGCCGTGCTCGCGGCTCTGGGCATCGTCCCTCGTGAGGGCGTCGCGGCTACTGTCTTCGTGGGAGAGTTGGCCCTCGACGGGCGATTGCGCCCCACGGCCGGTGTATTGCCCGCCGTGCTCGCGGCACGCGATGCGGGCGTCCACACGGTCGTGGTGCCGACAGCGAATTCTGCCGAAGCCGCGCTCGTGACCGGAATTCGTTCCCTGGGAATGTCGTCGTTGCGCGAGGTGGCAATACATGCCGGAGCGCGTATTTCTGTAAAGCCCGTCGAGCCGCTGCTGCAGTCCGAACAATCTTTCGAGAGCGACCACACGCCCGAATTGAGCGACCTCGCCGACGTGATCGGCCAGTCTGACGCCATCGACGGTCTGATCACCGCGGCAGCCGGCGGCCATCATCTTTTTTTATTGGGACCACCGGGATCGGGCAAGACAATGTTGGCCAAGCGACTTCCCGGCATACTGCCGGAGCTGTCGACCGAAGAGGCGATGCAGGTGGCGTGCGTTCGTTCGCTGTCCCAGGCCGTAAACCTCACCACGATTGACCTCCGTCCGCCGTTTGAAGCGCCACACCACACCGCAACGGCCGCGGCGCTTGTGGGCGGTGGATCGGTCATTCGTCCGGGCGCCGTGACCCGCGCGAGTGGCGGCGTGCTTTTTCTCGATGAGGCACCTGAGTTTCATGCCTCTGTTCTCGATTGTCTTCGCGAGCCCCTTGAGACGGGTTCGGTCACAATACTTCGCGCGACAACCCGGGCAACGTTTCCGGCCCGGTTTCAGCTGGTCATGGCGGCGAATCCGTGCCCGTGTGGCAATTATGGAATGCCCCGCAGTGAATGCTCGTGCGCACCGATGGCGCGTCGACGATACTTGGCGAGATTGTCTGGCCCACTTCTTGATCGCGTCGATATTCGTCTGACGGTGGCCCGCGCCACAACGTCACGTGGGCCGATGGCAAACGATGCGCCCGTTACGTCAGCACAGGTGCGCGATCGCGTGATCATCGCTCGGGGGGCAGCACGCGAACGACTTCGACAGACGCCGTGGACTATAAACGCGGATGTTGCCGGTGCCTATCTCACAGGCTCGAATTTGCGCCTACCCCGCTCGGTGACAAAACCGATCGACATGGGAGTCGAACGAGGCAATCTCAGCCTGCGCGGATATGACCGGGTATTGCGTGTCGCGTGGACCATCGCCGACCTCGATGGCTCGACAAGCCCCTCTCTCGAGCACGTTGGTCGTGCTCTCTTTCTCAGGCAAGGAGTACCGACATGACAACATTTTGTGGCTTCACTGATGCAGAACTGGCCTGCATAGTTCGTCCAGTGGCTCGCGGCGCTGAAACCTCTCACCACGTTCGCGAGGCGTTCGCCCGGGCGGCCTGGTCGGGCATTGCGGAACCGGGAGACAGGGTGGCGGGCATGTTGCGGTCAATCCTCGGTGCCCAGGGGGCACTTGAGTGCGTCACGAGCGGCGATGACGCAACGAGCATTGCTCATCGTCTGAGCGCGGAAAGCGCGCACGGCGACGAACAGTTGGGCGAGCACGAGCGAGAAATCACCGAGGCCCTCGAACGTTGGCGGCCTCGGCTCAGATCGACCGAGGCAACCGCGCATTTTGAGCGTGCGGCTCGCATCGGAATTTGCTTTGTCATCCCCGACGATGACGCCTGGCCGCACTCGCTCAATGATTTGGGTCACCATCAGCCGCCCGGCCTCTGGGTGCGGGGCGACGTTGACCGTCTGCGAGATTCGTGGCGCGGCATCTCGGTGGTGGGCGCTCGAGCATCCACCGGTTACGGAGAACACGTCACGATGGAAATGGTGTCGGGGCTGTGCGACCGCGGGTTCGCCATCATCTCTGGTGCTGCCTACGGCATCGATGGCATGGCGCACAGGTCTGCGTTGGCCAGTGAGGGGCTCACGGTGGCGGTGCTCGCGGGCGGAGTCGATCGCCTCTATCCCAGTGGCCATGACAGCCTCCTCAAGCGCATCATCGACAGCGGGGTGGTGGTGGGCGAGTTACCCTGCGGTTGGGCACCCACCCGCTGGCGATTTCTTCAGCGCAACCGTCTCATTGCGGCCCTCGGCCAAGCCACGATTGTGATCGAGGCCGGATGGCGATCCGGATCGCTCAATACCGCGCACCATGCCCTTGAGCTCGATCGCCCTCTCGGTGCGGTTCCCGGGCCGGTGACGAGTGCCAGTTCCGCGGGATGTCATCGTCTGCTACGCGAGACACCAGCCGTGTGCGTCACCGCGGCTGACGAAGTGGCTCAGCTGGTCAATCCCAGCGAAGCTTCCTCATCAATTACTCCGGAATCTGAGGCGGCCGCAATGCATCCCTCAGCCACCCGCGTGTTGGATGCCCTATCGAAACGCACCCCCAAAACGGTCAACGTTCTGGCTGGCGAATCGGGACTTTCCGAGAGCGACGTTCGTGCCGTGATGGGTCTGCTGGCCGTGAACACGCTCGTCATCTCACGCGCAGATGGTTGGGTGCGCCTGACGTGATGATGTCTCCGCCGGTACCGAGTGCACACCACATGCCGACTCCGCCCACTTCGTTCGCCTTTCTTGCTGTCAGGGTACAGTCAGCGTTTGCTTTCGTACTCGGCGCGGAGTCACGACAAAGGGGCGATGGTGCGAGCATGCTAGGTGCATGAGCCTGGTTGCATCGCGAGAAGCCTTCTTGGCCTACCTGGCTCATGAGCGGTCGCTGTCGTCACACACCGTCAAGGCCTACGGCGCAGACATCGCCGATCTCACTGACTTTGCATCGGGTCACGGGGCTACGCAGCCCGAAGATCTCACACTCGCGGTTTTGCGCGATTGGCTGTGGCACGGCGCCGAAGAGGGGTTGACAAAGTCCACCCTCGCCCGTCGGGCGGCCAGTGCGCGGGCTTTCACGGGTTGGCTGCGCCGCACCGGTGTGACAGCGGGGGATGCGGGATTTCGGCTCAAGAGTCCCAAACCCGATCGCAGCCTTCCTCGCGTCGTGACCCAAGCGAGCATGACGCAGATTTTGGATGGGCTGGCCGAGAGGTCCCAATCCGGTGAGCCAGAAGACGCGCGCAACCTTGCGGTCATCGAGTTGTTGTACGCGTCTGGAATGCGGGTGTCAGAACTGGTCGCCCTCGACATTGATGACGTTGACTTTTCTCGCAACACCGCACTCGTCCTGGGCAAGGGCAATAAAGAGCGCATCGTTCCGTTTGGCATACCGGCTGCGGAGGCGCTGCAGGCTTACGTTGTGCGTCGTCGAACCCTGGTCACCGAACAATCCGGCGCGGCCGTCTTCTTGGGCGTACGCGGGTCACGTTTGGGCGTGCGAGCCGTTTACGAACTTGTCGCCGACATTCTGCACCACCTTCCCGGAACGGGTCCCTCGGGCCCCCACGCGCTGCGCCACACGGCTGCCACGCACCTGCTTGATGGCGGAGCAGATTTGCGCGTGGTGCAAGAACTGCTGGGTCACGCCAGCCTGGGCACGACTCAGATTTATACGCACGTCTCAATGGAACGTCTCGAAGCGAGCTATCGACAAGCGCATCCGCGGGCCTAGCGCGCTGTGTGCGTCGCCCGTGGCCGCAGAATGTGCAGCGCACCTCTCTGGCCACACGAGCACATCGCCGTCACCAGGGCAAGAGCACCGCGTGGGGGATCTGACCCCAGACGAGCAGGGGATTCACGTAAGCTCCCGAATGTCTCAAGCCCACGTGAACGCAGGCGCAGTGCGGGTTCTCCGCCACCGTGGCCAGCGGTGCTCCGGGAGCCACGCGTTGGCCCACACCAGCGAGAGCGGTCGCTCCGTCAAAACTGGCCAGCCAACCGTCGCCGGCATCTACGGTCAGCACATCCCGATCGACGACCCGATCGGCAAACACCACGCGCACCCAGGTGGGCGCCACAATCTCATCGCCAACGACGGCCGGTATGTCGATACCGCGATGACCGGGACCATACTCACCGACGGGAGCGACATAGGGGCGGCCCACCTGTTTTTCTCCGACAAGGGGCCACTGCCATCCGGTGGGAGCCGCGTCAGCAGGATGGGGCGACTGACCGACGACGAATGCAGAAATCGTCAGGCAGATACAAAAAAGAACTACGCGAAAGTG
>WLNS01000080.1 GCA_009699665.1 Actinomycetota bacterium | reverse complement strand
GTAACCGGAAGGGTCGAATCGAAGCCCAGAACATTGTTGCCGGCTGAATCGCCAACGAGCAAAAAATCAATCTCCGCCTCGTCAAAGATATGGGCCGTCAACATGTCATAGCTGGTCAGCCCGACAATCTTGATCCCTTCGGCCTTGGCCCGGGCAAAATGCCGAATTCGAACGCGCTTTCGAGGCGCAGTCTCATCTTCCGTGGCTGTCATGCGCCAAGTCTAAGGTGCAGCATCACGAAGGGTCGTGTCGGTAGGTGATGGGAAGGCGTCGATCGCGACCAAACGACATCTCTGAAATTTTTGGTCCGATGGCACCCTGGCGCCGTTTCCATTCGGCGCGGTCAACGAGCTGAATAATGCGGTCAACCTCTTCTGCCGCAAATCCAGCGGCAACAATCTCGTGCCGAGATGCACGTTGCGTCACATATCGGTCCAAAATGTCGTCCAGAATCGCGTAATCCGGCAGTGAATCTTGGTCCACTTGTCCGGGGCGAAGTTCCGCACTGGGCGGCTTCGTAATCGACCCCTCGGGAATGGGCGCAACGATGCCGGCCTTCCGCGAGCGATCGTTGCGCCAGCGCGCCAATTCCCAGACCAACATCTTGGGAACGTCCTTGATGGGCGCAAAGCCGCCAACAGAATCGCCATAAATCGTCGAATAGCCGACCGCAATCTCAGATTTATTTCCCGTGGTGAGCACGAGTTGCCCGGAGGTATTTGAAATGCCCATCAGAATGACGCCGCGCATTCGTGCCTGCAGATTTTCTGCGGCTACTCCGGTCAGCGAGAGCTGCTCTTCGATTGCCGTCACTCCGGCGGCAATCGGTTCGACGCGGTAAGTGATGCCCAGGTTATCGGCCAGCGCAACCGCATCCGAGAGGGAGTGATCCGACGAGTAAACCGAGGGCAGAGAAATACCCGTCACTCGGTCGGCGCCCAGGGCATCGACGGCGATCGTGGCGCACACGGCGGAATCAATTCCGCCGGAGAGTCCGAGAAGGACTCCCGCAAAACCGTTCTTTTCGACATAGTCGCGAAGGCCGAGAACTAATGCTTCCCAGCACGCCTCATTACTCTCCGTCATATTTTCGACGGGAGAGACGACAGGCAGGGGTGGGTGTTCTCGCTCAACATGGGGCAGGTCGATTACGGTCACATGCTCACCGTGCGTCCCGGCTTGACGACGCGCATCAGGCAGCTCGAGATCAACGACCAGCAGGTGCTCGACAAACTTTGGCGAGCGGGCGATAACGAGACCGCCGGGTCCGGTGACGAAACTGTCACCGTCGAAGACCAAGTCATCCTGCCCGCCCACCATGTTGACGTAGGCGACATGAGCCCCGGTTTGTTGAGCCCGCTGGGCCACCAAAGGCACACGCACGTCGTCTTTGTCACGCTCAAAAGGAGATCCGTTGATCACGAGCACGAGGCCGGGGTGTTCGGCGGCAATGTGCTCTACCGGTCCGTGGTGATGCCAGATGTCTTCACAGATGGCAAGGGCAACGTCGCACCCCTGAATGCGCAGCAGCGTGACGCCCGAACCTGAGCGAAAGACGCGGTACTCATCGAAAACGGAGTAGTTCGGCAGATGGTGCTTGTGATAAACGCCGAGGATGCGCCCGTCGGCCAAAACGGCTGCCGAATTGAAAGCTATCGCGTGCTCGTCGCTACCCGAGCGGTCGTGGATGGGGCCGTGGGGATATCCGACTACGACCGGGGTGTCGGCCATGCCCTCCGCTGCTAACTGTTGGGCGAGCGCCTCGAGGCTATGCTGCGCGCTGGTGAGAAATTCCGGGCGGAGGGCTAAGTCTTCAATGGGGTAGCCGGTGAGCGCCATTTCGGGAAACGCAATCACGTCGGCACCCTTCGCCGAGGCATCTCGAGCGAGGGCAACCATGGCCGCAGAATTCGCGGTCATGTCGCCAACGCGCGGATTCATTTGACCCAGCGCGACGCGAAGTATCGGCATAGCGATTAGCCTAGTAGTGACCTATAGAGAGGGTTTGTCGATGGACAAGCAGAAGGACTTCGTTCTCCGCACGATTGAAGAACGTGGCGTGAAATTCGTCCGTCTGTGGTTTACGGACGTCGTAGGCACACTCAAGTCGGTGGCGGTGGCGCCCGCTGAAGTTGAAGGCGCGTTCGCGGAAGGCGTCGGCTTTGACGGTTCCGCTATCGAGGGACTGACACGATCGTTCGAAGCAGATGTGCTCGCTCATCCTGACCCGTCGACTTTTCAGATTTTGCCCTGGCGGGGTGACGTTGATCCGACGGCGCGAATGTTTTGCGATATCACGACGCCGGATGGACAACCTGCGCAAGCCGACCCCCGAAACGTGCTGAAGCGCACGCTGGCTCGCGCCGCTGACAAGGGTTTTACTTTTTACACTCACCCCGAAATCGAGTTCTACCTGTTGAACAACGCTGACTGGCGGAACGGTGGCGCCCAGCCCATCGACCAGGCGGGATACTTCGACAATGTTCCCGGCGGCAAGGGCCATGACTTTCGTCGGCGTGCCGTTCGCATGCTCGAAGATCTCGGAATATCGGTGGAATATAGCCACCATGAGGCGGGACCGGGCCAGAACGAAATCGACTTGCGTTACGCAGATGCCCTCACAACGGCAGACAACGTCATGACGATGCGCACAGTCATCAAAGAAGTTGCGCTCGAGCTGGACACCTACGCGACCTTCATGCCGAAGCCGTTCGCACAGTATCCGGGCTCGGGCATGCACACACACCTGTCCTTGTTTGAAGGTGACACGAACGCCTTTTATGAAGCGGGCGGAAAATATCAGCTTTCCAAAACCGGACGCTCATTTATCGCGGGCCTGATGATGCACGCGCCTGAAATCACGGCGATTACTAATCAGTACGTCAACAGTTATAAGCGCCTGTGGGGCGGCGACGAGGCGCCGAGTTTCGTCACTTGGGGTCACAATAACCGATCCGCTCTCATTCGCGTTCCGCTCTACAAGCCGAGCAAATCGCAGAGCTGTCGTGTCGAGTATCGCGCCATCGATTCCGCGGCTAACCCCTATCTCGCGTTTGCCGTCATTCTGGCGGCCGGCTTGAAGGGCATTGAGGAGGGCTACGAACTTTCGCCCGAGGCCGAAGACAACGTCTGGGAATTGACCGACGCTGAGCGCCGCTCCTCCGGATACAAGCCGCTGCCGTCGAGCCTGGATCACGCTATTTCGCTAATGGAGGAATCGGAACTTGTCGCCGAGACGCTGGGCGAAAAAGTATTTGATTACGTCTTGTTGAATAAGCGTCGCGAGTGGCGAGAGTATCGGTCCCAGGTGACGCCTCTTGAGCTCGAGCGAAACCTCGACATTCTTTAGGCGATCTCGTGTCTGAGGCGCTCGTTCTCACCGACGTCGCGAAGGCAGGGTTTATTGACCTGCGACGCGGACGCGAGGTCATTGAACAGCTGTGTGTTGAGACGGGTTTGCGCGGTGACGAACTTCTTGAGCTCTTCGCACATGCCGCCGAGCCCGATGTCGCCGGCCAGACAGTGATCGATATCTTGGCGGCGCCGTCGAGAGGCTCCGAGAAATGGTCGGCTGATCGCTCCTGGCTCGAGCGGGTCATCCGGGTGGCGGGAGCTTCTCGGGGGCTTGCTGAGTTTTTTGTTCGGCATCCCGCCCGCGTGGACGCCATGCGTGTTCACCTCGACAACGTTCGGGACGAGGCAACACTCGTCGGTCGTCTCCTGGCGTCGGTCGGCGCTGATTCTCGGGGCTTTGCCACCGGTGACCTCGATACTGTTCGGGACTCCCTGCGGAGCGAGTACCGTGCCATTCTCTGCGAAATTTCGTGCTTCGATCTCAGTGCAGAACACCCGACACAGGTCGTTGACAGTGTCGCTCGTGGACTTGCCGATGCGGCTGCGGGAGCCTTAGAAGCGAGTCTGGCCGTCGCGCGAGCCGAGCTCGCCGCCCAAGGGGTGCCGGCTCACGAGATTGAACTTGTTCGGCTCGCCATCATCGGCATGGGAAAGTGCGGTGCTCGAGAGCTGAACTACGTCTCTGACGTTGACGTCATCTACGTTGCCGAGTCTGCTGATCCTGAGATCGTGACGAGTGAGACAGCACTGACGCACGCGACGAGACTTGCCCAGCTGTTAGCCCGGGGAATCCAGGAGTCCGGACGCGAGCCCGGCCTGTGGGAGGTAGATGCCAACCTTCGCCCTGAGGGAAAGGCCGGTGCACTCGTTCGCACGCTGGAATCGCACCTTGCCTACTACGACCGCTGGGCCAAGAATTGGGAATTTCAGGCACTCCTGAAAGCACGTCCGATTGCCGGAGATCGTGAGCTGGGCCAACAGTACGTCGACGAGATTTCTCCCAAAGTGTGGAGCTCTGCCGCTCGGGAGGGCTTCGTTGACCAGGTGCAGCGCATGCGCGAACGGGTGACGGACAATATTCCTCCTGCAGAAGTCGACATTCAGATCAAGCTCGGCCCGGGGGGACTTCGCGACGTAGAGTTCACGGTTCAGCTTCTGCAGCTCGTGCACGGACTGCAGGACGAAACCGTGCGGCTTCGCGGCACCATCGAGTCGCTGCAGGCACTCGTGGCGGGCGGCTACGTGGGTCGAGATGAGGCGACGACTTTCGCCGAGAGTTATCGACTCTTGCGGGTGTTGGAACACCGGCTTCAGTTGCGTGCACTTCGTCGAACTCATCTGATGCCCACAGATGCCGAAGATATTCGCGTTTTGTCACGTGCCGCAGGCTTCGACGTGGGCGAGGTAGACGTTGTCGAGTTGTGGCGAGCCACAAAGGTCAAAGTGCGGGCCTTGCACGAACGACTCTTTTACCGTCCGCTCTTAGCGGCGGCTGCGGCCCTTCCTGAAGAGGGCCTGAACCTGACAACCGAGCAGGCGCAAGCTCGTCTGGCTGCCATCGGCTTTGAGGATCCGAAGGGTGCTATGGCGCAGATCACGGCCCTCACCTCGGGCATGACACGTCGGTCAACAATTCAGCGGGCCATTCTTCCCATCCTGTTGCAGTGGTTGGCCGATGGCGCCGACCCTGACTATGGGCTGCTTGCGTTCCGGCGACTCAGTGAAGCGCTGGGGGACTCGCCGTGGTATCTCAAAATGCTGCGTGACTCTCAGGCGGCGGCAGAGCGACTCATGAAGGTCTTGAGCGGATCTCGCTACGTGTCGGATTTGCTCGAACGTTTGCCGGAGGCGACGGCGTGGCTCGATGACGACCAGGATTTATCAGCGCGGTCCGCGGCTGTGTTGCGCAGCGAGGTCGAAGCCCTCCTGTCTCGGCATGACGATTCCGAGTCGGCCCTGACGTCAGTCCGCGCTCTGCGGCGACGCGAGATGCTGCGCATGGCACTGGCCGGAATAGTCGGCGTGGGTGACTTCGCTGAGATTGCCGGCGGTCTGACGACCCTGTCGACTGTTGTCTTGGAAGGGTTTCTCGCCATCGTTCGGCGTGAATCAGAAACAAACCCCGAATTCGCGATCGTGGCCATGGGACGTTTTGGTGGCGGCGAACTCGTTTTTGGTAGCGACCTCGACCTCATCTTTGTGCATCGGGGGACTACCGAATGTCACGATCAGGCGGCTCAAGCGCGAGCAGAGGCAATGGTCTCTCGCCTCTTGGCCTGCGCTGAAGATCCCCGCCTCACTCTCGAGATCGACCTCGACCTGAGGCCCGAGGGCAAGCAGGGCGTTCGCGTCAGAACCCTGGATTCCTACGCACAGTATTACGAAAGGTGGGGGGCGACGTGGGAGTCGCAGGCCCTGCTGCGTGCCCGAGTTATCGCCGGCGATGAAGCCCTGGTCACCGACATGACGACGCTGATCGATCGAGTTCGATATCCGCGCGAGGTCCCCTTAGAAACCGTTCGGGATATTCGCCGAATCAAATCTCGCGTTGAGCGCGAACGACTGCCCCAGGGTGCCGATGCCT
>WLNS01000008.1 GCA_009699665.1 Actinomycetota bacterium | reverse complement strand
GCGTTGCCGTTGTGGGCAACGGAAACGTAGCCCTAGACGCCGCCCGCATGCTGGCCAAGTACCCCGATGACCTTCTGCCCACCGAGATTCCGGCGAATGTCTATCAGGGACTCATCGCATCGCCCGTGACCGATGTTCATGTCTTTGGGCGGCGCGGCCCGGCACAGGCAAAGTTTTCGCCGCTCGAACTTCGCGAACTGGGTGAGCTGCGTGATGTCGACATGGTTGTTTATGACGAGGACTTTGTCATCGACGAGGCAAGTGAAAACGCGATCAACACCAACAAGCAGGTCTTCGTGCTGATGAAGGTCATGAACGAGTGGCGCACCCGCGAAACGGGGAAAGCGAGCCGACGACTGCATTTGCACTTCTATGCCAAGCCCCTCGAGGTCATTGCGAATGGGCGTGGCCATGTGGGCAGCCTGCGGTTCGAGCGCACCGAGCCCGACGCCGCCGGCGGAGTGCGTGGCACGGGCGAGATTCGCGACCTTGAGATCGGCGCCATTTATCGGGCCGTGGGCTATTTTGGCTCACCCCTCGACGGCATCCCGTTCGACGACAAACGCGGCGTCATTCCCAACCATGAGGGACAGGTCATGGACGACGACGGAAAAATAATGCCGGGCATCTATGCTACGGGCTGGATTAAGCGCGGTCCCGTGGGCCTCATTGGTCACACCAAGTCAGACGCTATGGAGACGGTCAAGCACCTGCTTCGTGATCAGGCGAACTGGTGGGCACCGGCCGAGCCCAGCGAGCAGGCGGTGGTCGATCTGCTTGAGGCACGCGGTGTCGAATACACGGATGTTGCCGGCTGGGCCAAACTCGACGATTACGAGAAGCAACTCGGGGTTCCCGAGGGTCGAGATCGCATCAAGGCCGTTGACCGCGCCGAGATGATTCGCGTCTCGCGCGCCTAGTCGAGTTCTGCTCGCCGGCTCGAGATTTCGGCGTTCAGGGGCGCAGGTTCAGGCGTCGAGCAGGTCGCGAATGACCTCTTCGAAAGCCGCGTGGTGGGCGGCAACGTCTGCCCGTGAGGTGGTCGGGCACATGAGTGCCATGTTGTGAAAGGGCGTCAACATGATGCCGCGGTTCATGAGGGCGAGGTGGATGTAGTCCTCGAGTTCTTCATCCGCGGCCGCGTGGGCCGCGGTGCCCGTGAGTGGGTAAGGTTTCGCGAACCGATACTCCGCCCGAGCACCAAGCTGATTGATTGACCAGGGTAAGTGATAACGGTCGAAGATGTTAGTGATTCCGTCGGTGAAGAACGTCGCCGTCTCGATCATCACGGCAAAGGCGTCGTCGGTCAGCACCTTCTCGAGAGTGGCCCGCATCGCAGCGACCTGCAGCGGGTTACCGGCCAGGGTTCCGCCCACGCCACCCATATCGATGAGATCGAGATCGGTTCGTTCGAGAACTTGGGCGGCAAATTCGGCACTGAGGCCGTAGGCGCCCGTGGGGATGCCACCCGCGATTGACTTGCCGATGACGACGATGTCGGGTTGCAGATGATCGCGTTGGGTCATGCCACCTGGACCGGCCGAGAATGTGTGCGTCTCGTCGATGATGAGCAGGGCACCGTGCTCGCGCGTCAGGGCGCGCACCCCGTCGAGATAACCCGGCTCCGGCAAGACGATGCCGATGTTGGTCAGGGCGGGTTCAATCAAGACGGCCGCCACATCCCCGTGGGCGAGCTGTCGTTCTAGCCCCGCAAGGTCGTTCATCTCGGCCACGCGCGACGTCAGGGTGACGTCGACGGGGGAGCCAACGTTTCCGGGGCGACTCATTCCCTCGCCGTCGGGGCCCACAACGATGAGCGACTCGTCCACGCTTCCGTGGTAGCAATACGCGTGAAAGAGAATTTTGGATTTGCCCGTGATGGCCCGCACCAGCCGTATGGCCCAGCGGTTGGCGTCTGTGGCGGTAAGTGAGAAACTCCATTTATCCACGCCGAAGCGCCGCGTCAGTTCGGCGCCCACCCACTCCGCGTCTGCGGTCGGCAGCATGGTGGTCAATCCGCCCTGAGTTGAAATACGCTCGCGAATGGCGGCGACGACTTCGGGGGCAGAATGGCCGGCCATTGATCCGGTGTCTCCGAGCGCAAAGTCAATATATTCGTGTCCGTCGATATCCCAAATGCGGTTGCCGAGAGCTCGATCGAGGTAGAGCGGAAAACCGCCGGCTTTCTTGTTCATCCAGGTCATCGGCACCCGACCAAAGAGGTGGTCGGCGCTTTCGTAGGCGGCGCGGGATCGTGGATTGCGCACAGAGAACGTTGCGCGCTCTCGGATAGCGAGGTCTGCGAGTCGGCTGCGATCAATTATCGTTACATCACTCATCGTGCTTGTGACTCTAGAGCAGTCGACAAACGCCCACGCACAGGGCACTCCGGTAAGCAAGAATGGCCTTATGCAGCGTGGTCGGGTGGACTGGAAACCTGACGTTTTGGGTGCCAATTTCGAACAGACGACGCTCCCTCTCGGTCGCGACAATGAGGGCGAGGTCGTTGCCACGCTCGTGCGTTACGTTCCCACCCCGGCAACGTCGCGACGCAGGTATATGAGCCGACGCCGCCTTGTCGCCGAAGGAGCTGATGTGCTTTACGTGCACGGCTGGTCGGACTACTTCTTTCAGTCGCACCTCGCCGCCTTCTGGGCTGAGCAGGGAGCACGGTTCTTTGCCCTGGACTTGCGCAAGTATGGCCGTAGTTTGCGCCCCGGCCAGACGCCCGGATTCACACAGTCACTCGAGACCTATGACGCCGATATCGAGGCCGCCCTCGACGTGATGGGCCAGGGAACGGGCACGCGCTCCCGTCGTTCCCTTATCTTGCTCGGGCATTCCACCGGCGGACTCGTGCTCAGTTTGTGGTTGAGCCGCCATGAGGGCCGCGCCCAAGCATTAATTCTCAATAGTCCGTGGTTGGAATATCAGCTGACAGCGGCTGTGCGCCAGGTGGCGTCCCGAGCGCTCAAAATCAGCTCTCGCCTCGAGCCTCGTGCCCCGGTTCTCAATCCGGATCTCGGATTTTATAACCGTTCGTTGAGCAAGGAAAAGGGCGGGCAGTGGACGTTCGATGAGGAGTGGCGACCGGTCACGTCGTTCACGCCTCGCGCGGCGTGGCTCGAGGCAATTCTCGTCGGACACGCCCAGGTTGCGGAGGGTCTCAACATTTCTGCCCCCGTTCTCACCCTCTTGTCAGCGCGCACCCTCTTCGCAACGAAGTGGAGCGAAGCCATGAGGTCGGCAGATATCGTCATTGATGTCACCACGGTGGCAGACCGGGCGGTTAAATTAGGACGCGTGGTGACCATCGCACATTTGCCCGGAGCAGTGCACGACGTCTTTCTCTCTGCGCCCGAGGTTCGAGAGATGGCGTTTACCGATATCCGCATGTGGCTGGAGGCCTATTTATGAAATTGCCGAATGTGAGCGACTTGGTTGTTTCGACCACACAGGGTCGCGTTCAGGGTGACACGTCGGGCGCAAGCGCGCGGTGGCGGGGTATTCCCTATGCCCGGCCTCCGGTCGGCCCGTTGCGCTACCGGGCTCCTGAACCGGCGTCGAAGTGGCGTGACGTTCGGCCAGCACTCGACTTCGGTAACGTGTCGCCACAGCCCGAAACCAAGATGATTCCGCTCCCCGCGCACGTTGTGCAAAGTGAGGATTGCCTGAGTCTCAATGTCTGGACGCCCATCGCCGCCCTGACCGACGGACGCCCACGTCCGGTCATGGTGTGGCTGCACGGCGGCGCCTACTTCATTGGGTTCTCGGCACAGCCGATCTATAACGGACAGGCGCTCGCCGAGCACGGTGATGTAGTGGTCGTCACGTTGAACTATCGTCTGGGGGCCCTCGGGTTTTTAGACTTTCGAGAGTTCTTAGGAGAAACTGCCGAGGCGAATGTGGGGCTGCGTGACATCCTGCTCGCGCTGCACTGGGTGCGCGACAACATCGCGGGATTTGGTGGCAATCCCGACAACGTCACCCTGTTCGGGGAATCGGCCGGCGGCGGGTGCGTCACCACACTCATGACCATGCCGGCCAGCAAGGGACTCTTCCATCGGGCAATCGCGCAGAGCCCACCGGTGACGAGCGTTTACGGTCCGGCTCGCGCAGGTCTGGTGGCGGGCGCATTTCTTGAACTGGCCGGGGTTAATCCCGATCGGGCCGCAACGGATCTGCGCAAGGTCGATGCTCTGGCTCTGGCGGCGCACACCATGGAATTGCTGAACCACGTGGCGACGAACATGCCGGGCACCGTTGCCTTCGCGCCGGTCGTTGACGGGGATCTGATTCGCGAAGATCCCATGAGTGCCTTTCAATCCGGGCGAGCACATCGCATCCCGCTCATTATCGGAACGAATAAGGACGAGGCGTCACTGTTCAAGCTGATGCAGTCACCCCTCATGCCCATCACTGAGAAGTCGGTGACCCGTATGTTTGAGCTGGTGGCCGGTGACAACCCCGCAGTGCAGATCTCTCAGTCTGAGATCACGCGCGTTTATCGCGGATATCCGAAGGAGAAGGCCTGCATGGGTATCTCGCGTGACGCCGGGTTCCGCATGCCGTCGATTTGGGCTGCCACCGCGCACAGCGCGTATGCGCCCACGTGGATGTATCGATTCGATCAGTCCCCGCCCCTGATGAAGCTCATGGGCTTGGGAGCCATGCACGCGACTGAGCTGCCCTACGTCTTTGGCACACTGCCCGCCAGGGTGAGCAAGAAGGACTTCATGTTTGGCCTGGGCGGACTGAAGTCCGCGCGCCGCACGATGACGCGCATGCACGAGCACTGGCTGTCGTTTGCGCTCACGGGCGACCCAGAGGCGAACGCTCATCAACCGTGGCCTCAGTATCGCAAAAAGACGCGATCAACCCTGATTATTGACGTCACAGACTCTGTCGTCAACGATCCGGATGCCGCCGTGCGGCAAGCCTGGGGCGACGTGCCGTTTGGCTACAACTAGTCGTCGATTGAGCTTGTGGCCGTCGATTGAGCTGGTGGCCGTCGATTGAGCTGGCGGCCGTCGATTGAGCTGGTGGCCGTCGATTGAGCTGGCGGCCGTCGATTGAGCTTGTCGAAATCAGGCCTAGCGAAAGTTCACGAACTGAAGCGCCACGGGAAAGTCCTCGCCTTTGAGCATGGCCATGGTGGCCTGCAGGTCGTCACGACTCTTCGACGAGACGCGAATCTCGTCACCCTGAATCTGTGACTTTACCGACTTGGGGGCTTTCTCGCGGATGGCAACGTTAACCAGCTTGGCATTGGGCTGATCGATGCCTTCCTTCATGCTTGCTTCGATCCGGTATTCCTTGCCGCTGGCAAAGGGTGCACCGGCATCCAACTGGCGAAGCGTGATGCCGCGCTTGATGAGCTTGGCCTCAAAGACCTCGAGCACCGCTTTGACGCGTTCCTCAGAGTTGGCCTTCATCAGGAACTTTTCGCCCGATTTCTCGAGGGATGCCCCAACGCCCTTGAAGTCGTAGCGCTGGTCAATTTCTTTGGTCGCCTGGTTGTAAGCGTTGTCGACCTCCATGGGGTCAACTTTGCTGACGATGTCGAATGAGGAATCTGCCATGCCTCTATCGTATTCATCTCGGCCAACGGGGTGGGTCTTCAGGGAGTGGTCAGTTGTCATCGACAGAATGGTCGCGTGACTTCGCGCATCGTACGACGCAACCGCACCATCGCGGTTGCCGCTGCTGTGGCTGTGATCATCGTCTTGATTATCACGCTCGCTTCTTGTGGCGGTGGCCTCGCGCGTTTCTCGTCGGCGAAGATGCCCGTGGCCGCGCCGCTTCCCCCTTTTGACTCAAAATTTACGGATGCGAGCGTGCGAACCGTGCCGCTGGTCACGGTGGCCGACGCGGCATGGGTCGCCGACGTTGCCGCCAAGACGGGTATTCCCGAGCGTGTTCTCGCCGCGTATGCCGGCGGCGCCATTCGACTGGCTTTGACGTGGCCCGAGTGCGGAGTCACCTGGAACACTCTGGCCGGCATCGGCTGGATTGAATCGCACCACGGCGAACTCTATGGCGCCGTCATCGCGCCGGATGGATTTATGAGTGAGCCCATTTATGGTCAGCCGCTCGTGGGTGACGGCACGATGAATATTCCGGATTTCGACGACGGCAACTTCGACGGCGACCCACTGCATGATCGCGCCGTTGGTCCGATGCAAATCATTCCGCAGACCTGGGCGGCCTGGCACGTTGACGGCAACGGTGACGGTGACCCCAACGGACAACAAATCGACGACTCGGTTGTTTCGGCAGCCAACTACCTCTGCTTTTCGTCGGACACGATGACGACCGCAGAAGGCTGGACGAAGAGCTTGTGGAGTTACAACCAGCTCGATTCGTACGCTGACGATGTGCGTGCCACGGCTAACGAATACGCGGCGGCAATAGGCGTGCACTAGGTCACAGCCGCTGACGAGTCTCCGCCGAGGCGGGATTTCGTTGGGCGTTGCCCTCACGGTAATGTTGGTTCTTGTGCCACACGGCACGCCGGCGAGTTACCCTAGCGGCCAAAGGGATCTGACTGTAAATCAGACGGCTCAGCCTTCGGGGGTTCGAATCCCTCACTCGCCACAAAAGTCCAAGACCCCCGTTAAGGGGGTCTTGGACTTTTTCGGTTGGTGACGCATGAGAACCCCCTTGGGTGGGCCCCCGCTGACGCGCGTTTCGAACGCATGCGTTCGCGCGCGGCAGTAGGGGAGTCGAATCCGCAATTCGCGCCGCGGACCCTCACTCGCCACCACCTTCGCCGGCGAAGCTAATCTTGTTCCATGAGACTCATCGGCGTTTACAAAGCAAACGGCGGTCTTGCCGGCGAGCTCAGCTACTTCTTCGGTCACATGTTTGGCCGCACCGAGTGCAAGCTGTGCGACATCACGCATTCCACTTTTGCCAAGCGGCCCGAGTGGAAGGCGATGGAAGTTCGCCTCCGCGATGAATTGCAGATCGAGTTTGTCTTGGTGCATCGAAACGAACGAACGGACGCCCAACACGCGGCCAGCGAGGGGCGGGAGCCGTGCATCCTCATCGAAGACGACTCAGGTCAACTCAGCATGATTCTCGACTGGACCGACCTCAAGCTCGCGAAGGGCAGAGTCTCGGAATTTGAGCGGGCCGTTCGCGCCAAGCTGCTCATCTACTGAACTTGAAGAATCCCTCGAAGTAACCCCGCGTGGTCAGGGGCGCTTTCGTTGACTCCATAAAATTAGGTCATGGCATTCATCGAGGCGAGAGATCTCGTCAAGACTTATTCCCCCAAGGGCTCTCCCGAAGTCAGGGCCCTCGACGGTCTCACTCTCGAGGTTGAGAAGGGCAGCGTCACCGCTCTTCTCGGCCCCAACGGTGCTGGCAAGACCACGACGGTCAAAGCACTGACCACCCTGATTAAGCCCGATTCGGGCTCCGCCTTCATCGACGGCGTCGATGTCTTTGCTGAGCCGCAGGCCATCCGTCGCATGATCGGCGCGAGCGGACAGTATGCCGCCGTTGATCAAAACCTGACCGGTTTCGAGAACCTCGTGATGGTGGGAAGGCTCTACCACTTGGGCGCGCGCGTTGCGCGCCAGCGGGCCACCGAGCTCATCGAACTCTTCGACCTTGTCGAAGCCCAGAATCGAACGGTCAAGGGGTACTCAGGCGGCATGCGCCGACGCATTGACCTTGCCGGCGCCCTCGTAATTCGGCCACCCGTGCTTTTTCTCGATGAGCCCACGACGGGACTCGACCCCCGCAGCCGCATTGGCTTGTGGGAGGTCATCGAGCAGTTGGTGAACGACGGCACGACGGTTCTGCTCACCACTCAATACCTTGAAGAGGCCGATCGCTTGGCCGATTCCATCTCTGTGATCGACAACGGGCGGGTGATCGCCAAGGGCACGGCCGACGAACTGAAGGCCTCGGTCGGCGGACTGCGCGTTGCCGTGACCGTCGTTGACGAGACCCAGATTGATGCGGCCCGCGACATACTGACCCGATTCGGCACGGGGGAGAGCGCCGTTCTCAACGGCCGCACCTTGGTCGTTCCCGTTCAGGAAGGACCTGTGGCACTGGCGGCCATCGTGAGCGCCGCGGCAACCAAAGGCATCGGCCTTCACGATGCCGGCATGCGCCGTCCCACCCTCGATGACGTGTTCCTTCAACTCACCGGCCACGCCGCTGAAACTGAAGATTCCGAAACGGAGAGCGCGGCATGAGCACCACACTGAAACCCATTCCCGGCAATGCCGTGTCGCGTTTCGTCAGCGACGGAGCGGTTACCACTTGGCGAAACCTGATGAAGATCATCCGCGTGCCAGAGATCCTTCTCTTCAGCCTGATTCAGCCCATCATGTTTGTGTTGCTGTTCACCTACGTTTTTGGGGCCGCGGTTGTTATTCCGGGAAGCGACTACACATCGTTCTTGATGGCGGGAATCTTTGCCCAAACGGTGGTCTTTGGCTCCACCTACTCGGGCTCGGCGATGGCCCAAGACCTGAAAGACGGCATCATTGACCGCTTTCGCACGTTGCCGATGAGTGGTGCCGCCGTCTTGGTGGGTCGCACCACCGGCGACTTGGTCATCAACACACTGTCGATGCTGGTCATGATGGGAACCGGTTTGCTCGTGGGCTGGAGAGTCAAGTCCTCCCCACTTGAGTTCCTCGCCGGGGTCGCCATTCTCCTGTTGTTCGCTTACGCCTTCTCCTGGGTGATGGCCTTCTTGGGGATGTCGGTCAAGAGTCCCGAAGTCATCAACAACGCGTCGTTCTTGATTCTCTTTCCGCTCACGTTTATCTCGAACGCGTTCGTGCCGAGCGAGAATCTGCCCACACCGTTGAGAGTGTTCGCAGAGTGGAATCCCGTTTCTGCGCTGGTGCAGTCGGCGCGAGAGCTCTTCGGCAATGTGCCCCCGGGCACCGTCGCCGGCGATGCCTGGCCCGCCCAAAACCCCATCGCCACCGTGCTGCTCGGGGTTGCCGTGCTTCTTATTGTCTTTGTGCCACTTTCGATTCGAAAGTTCGCAACAATTTCTCGCTGACGCCCAGTGGTTGAGGGGTGTTTAACCCCGCTAACATATTTTTATGTCGAAGTTGCTCTATCGCATTGGTGGGTGGGCAGCGCGTTGGCGATTCTCGGTATTAATCGCCTGGATTCTTCTCCTCGCAGCGATTTTTGGCGGCGGTTTGCTCTTGGGCCCGCGATTTGATTCTTCGTTCAGCATTCCCGGAACTCCGGCACAGGTCGCCTTAGACATGCTGGAGCAGAGGTTCCCTCCGGCAGCGTCTAACGCAAGCATCAAGGTGATTTACATTGCCCCCGATGGAGGCAGCATCACTACCGAACGGGCGGCTATCGAGCGGGCTGACGCCAAGCTGCTCACGGTAGACGGCGTCGACGCGGTCATGAGTCCGTTCAACCCGACGGTCGATCAGCCGGGACAGGCGATTTCTCATGACGGATCGATGGCGTATGCCACGTTGACGATGAACGTCCCGCAATCGAGCCTGACTCAATCCCAGTACAACGACGTGCAAAAAGCTGCGATTGAGGGGATTTCTGGAACCGAACTCACGCTTGCCTACAGCGGCGTACCCAATGAGCCCGGACACGGTGACCTGACGGAGGCCATCGGCCTCGTCATCTCTTTCGTTGTTTTGGCCATTACGTTCGGCGCACTCCTCGCCGCGGGCATGCCCCTCATCATGGCTCTGATCAGTGTTCTCATTACTGACGGCCTCATCACGTTGGGTTCGCAGGCCATCAACCTGTCGAGCACCACCCCGTTGCTGGCCGAGATGCTGGGTCTGGCCGTTGGAATCGACTACGCGCTCTTCATCCTGGCGCGACATAGAACGCAGGTCGCGCACGGTATGGCGATCCGAGAATCCATAGCCGTGGCCACCGCGACGGCGGGAACGGCTGTCATGTTTGCCGGTGCCACCGTCGTGATTGCCCTTCTGGGCTTGCTCGTGGTGGGCATTCCATTTCTGTCCGCCATGGGAATCGGCGCAGCCGCGGGTGTCATTATTTCGATGCTGGCCGCCATCACGCTTCTTCCCGCACTGCTGTCCCTCGGCGGTAAAAAGCTCGTTCCGAAACCAACATCGCGTGCCTACCGCCGTGAGACGGCTGCTGTTCCACGCACCATGGGTGCACGCTGGGTGAAGCTCATTACTCGCCGCCCGCTGGTCACGCTCCTGATTGCAGCGGCAGCTTTGATCGCCATCGCCCTTCCCGCACTGAACATGCGTCTTGCGCTCCCGGACGCGGGTGCGGATCCCGCGGGCAGCGTCACGCGCACGGGTTACGATGCCATCGCCGACGGTTGGGGTCCCGGCGCAAACGGCCCCCTCATCGCCATCGCCGATATTTCGCACACGGATGTGACGAAACTTGCCGGCACCCTGACGGATTTTTCCGACACATTCAAAAACGTCAAGGGTGTGGCGAGCGTCAGCCCGGCATATCCAAACCCCACTCTCGATGCGGCTATCGTCTCGATTACCCCCACCACGTCTCCCGACTCGCTCGACACCGAGGCGCTGGTGCACGAGCTTCGCGATAATGCCGCGTCGTTCGAGAAGCAAAACGGTTACAGCTACGACATCACCGGCCAGACGGCTCTCAATATTGATATCTCTCAAGTACTCTCGGGAGCCATTGGGCCGTTCGCCATCATTGTTGTCGGACTCAGTCTTGTTCTGTTGCTGATCGTTTTCCGATCAGTCGCTGTTCCGCTGTCGGCCACCTTCGGCTTCCTGCTGTCGGTCGCCGCGGCCTTCGGCGTGACGTCGGCGATTTTTCAGCAGGGGTTTGGGGCTGAGCTCTTTGGTTTAGCCAAACCGGGCCCGATTATTTCGTTTATGCCCATCATGGTCATGGCCGTCTTGTTCGGACTTGCTATGGACTATCAGGTGTTCCTCGTTTCGCGAATCAGCGAACACTATGTGGCCACCCGCAACGCAAAGGAATCCGTTACGCACGGGTTCACCGCCTCGGCACGCGTGGTTGTTGCAGCCGCCCTCATCATGGCCGCGGTGTTCTTCTCGTTCGTTCCCGGGGGTGCCGCCACGATTCAATCCATGGCACTCGCACTGGCCGTGGGTGTGCTTTTTGACGCGCTCATCGTTCGCATGACGATCATCCCCGCCTTCATGTGGCTGATGGGCGATCACGGCTGGTGGCTGCCGAAGGCCCTTCGCTCGATGCCCGACGTCGATATTGAAGGCGCCGTTGTCGAACGGCAGCGTGAAGCGTGGGAGTGGCAGAGGTCACTACCGGCCTCCGTCACGCTTGCCATTGACTCCGCCGAAAACAATCTTCATCTTCGTGCGAAGGCCGGAGACGTCGTTGAAATTCTTGCCGATCCGCACGACGAACTCACGCCCATCCTGGCCGCGATAAGTGGCAGAGGCACGATTAGCGGCGATGTGAGCGTCTTGGGTAAGCCGCTGCCCTTTGACGCAGCCGAGGTCAGACGTCGGGCGAGTTTGGTTCTCCTTGGAACAAAACCCGTAGCCGGTGAACTCGGTCGGCAACTGCGCAGTCAACTGGCTCTGAATGGCCGCCGGCCTCAGGGCAAGCAGATTGACCAGGTTCTGGGGTTGGCCCGTGAGATTGCTGAAGTGGCCAACATCACGCCAGCCGGCATGGACCTCACCACTGATGCCGCCGAACTGACGGCTGATCAAATCTGGGCGGTTGACCTGGCCATCGCCGTGACGGGGAATGAAGCTTTGGTTGTCTGTGATGCTCGCCAGCTCACGCGACCCGGACCTCTGTTGAGCCTGCTCGTTCGCGAGCTGGGCTCTGATGTTTCTCTCGTGGTGGGACTGCAATCTAAGGTTGCGGTAACCGGCCGACGAGTTGTTGCCTCCACGGTATTCGCCGGAGCGGAGGTCAGCGCATGAGCCAATCTCAACCCAGACGCCGAAACCGGTGGTTCCTCGGCATGAGCCTCGCCGTGCCTGTTCTGATTGCCCTCGTCGGTTTGTGGGCTTTGCAACCGGCTTCGCTCAATAGTGATACCGGCCAACCAAATTTGAACGCGGCCATTGTCAATCAAGACGACATTGTCATGATCGACGTGAATAACGATCAGATTCCTATTGCCATTGGCCGCCTCTTGGTGGGTCAGCTGGTGACAAGCAATACTGACGGCTTCAATTGGACTCTCACGAACGCCGCAACCGCTCAGGCGGGCCTGCAGAGCGGCCAGTATTCAGCGGTGCTCACTATTCCGTCCAATTTTTCGCGGGCCTACCTCTCTGCCACGACAGAAGATCCGGTGCAGGCAACTGTCGACATTCAGACGGATGGCGCGCACAGTTACGCCGCCACCGTGTTGGCGCGCTCAATGGCCGGGAATCTGACCGAACAAATCGCACAGGCGTTTACTCAGGTCTATATCAACGCGCTTCTCGTCGGTTTTAGCGAAATCGGCAAGCAACTGGGTGCGGCAGCCGAGGGTCAGCAGCAACTTGCCGACGGCCTGGGCGCCCTCAATTCCGCAGCTTCCATTCTTCCGGGAGCCAGCGCTCAAATGGCCGCGGGCGCTCGAGATTTAGCCACGGCCAATACCAGCCTCACCTCCGGGCTGGGCCTGCTGCAGTCTTTTAGCACCCTGTACCTCAGTGGGCTTGATCAGTTGGCGACGCTCAATGCGCAATTGCGCGCTCAGCTCAATGCAAACGATGTCCCGGGCGCAAAGGCCACACTCGACGACATTGATACCACCACCGCCGCTCTCGGTGCGGGAGGGGCGCTCATGACCGGCGGTTTAACCGCTGCTCAGTATGTCTCGGGACTCATCGCCGAGGGAAGCGACTACCTGGCCACGGGTACGCAACAATTTGCTGATGGCCTGCCGCTGCTGGCTAATGGATTGAGCCAGGCCACGGGCGGTGCGAAAGCAATCGCCGATGGTTTGAAAGCGGGGGCGAATGCGATACCTCGCTATACCGGCTTGGAGGCCGAGCAATTGGCATCGGTCGCAGCAAACCCGGTCAAAGCGAACATCACAACCTCGCCGGCATTGCCGTCGGTGCAATCGGCCCTTGGCGCCGTGATGATGCCCATTGGGCTGTGGCTGGGGGCCTTAATCTTGGCGTTGGTCTATCGGCCGCTGCAGCAGCGCGGCCTGCTGAGCCGGGCAAGCAGCCGCCGACTTCTGGTTCGTTCCGCTCTTCCCATGGTCGGTTTGTCTGCCGCCCAGGGCGCGCTCGTTGTGGTTGCTGCCGCAGCGAGCGGAGTATCGGCCATAGATCACGTCGGCTTTTTTGCACTCGTCATCATCGCCGCAATTTCTTTTGCCCTCTTACATCAGGGTCTCGCGGCGCTCGCACCGCGCGCGACGTGGTTGATATCAATCGCGTTACTGACCCTACAGATCGTGGCGGCGGGTGTGATTCTGCCCCTGAGCTGGGCCCCAGGAATTTTGCAGTTCTTTGGCAACGTGCTGCCCGTGTCGATAGCCATGCGCGGTGCCCAAGCATTGATCACCGGTGACAGCGTGAATGCTTTGGGCAGCATCCTCGGCGTGGCGGCGAGTGGTGTGTTCGGCTTGATCCTTCTCGCCATTGCGATTTCTCGTGGAAGAAACGTGGCGCGTCGGGCGATTCCCGCTTAGAGGCTCCTGCCCGGCGTTTTCCGCGCGTTGGCACGCACGTCTCTTTCGCTGATCCGTTAGCTAACCGCGCGGACGGTCGGCATGGGGCGTCCTTTGCACCTTTCGCACGCGCCGAATGGGCGGCCAATTATGTTTTTCCCCTAATTTCTGTACACTTGTTCTAGTGTAAAAACCCCTGACTAATGAGGGGGGCTTTCCCCCAAAGCTTTTTCGTGCTTAAAACAGGAGATCTCATGTCCCACAATGCGTTTAGAAAAGCGATGCCCGTGTGGCGTCGCTTCCTTGGCGCGTTCCTCGTCGTGGCCCGTTGGGATTGAACGAAATACTGACAAAAGAAGGGTCATAGTCGATGTATTGCGCATAGAGCAACACGTCGGCCGGCACGGTGATTTGAGACTGGTCTGCGTAGCTCGTGCCGGAGCCGTTGGCAGCGGTGTTCCAACCGTAGAAGATGGCGCTCGTTTTGCTAAAGGCGTTAGCCGGCAGAACCGAGTAGCCGTCACGCGCCGGGCCGTATGACGCCGACGGCCTACCTGCGATTTCTCTCGACGGTGCGCGGTAGAACCGGACGGTGTCGCCGTGAGAATGCTCGCGGAAGGTGCAGGTCCTGTGATTACCGCGAAAGATAGCGTGCAACTGCACTACCTCGGCGTGAGGTGGAGTGACGGGCAAACATTCGACGGAAACTTTGATTCGGCACCGGCAGATTTCCCTCTCGGCAATGTCATTGTCGGCTTCCGGCTAGGGCTTGTTGGTCAACACGTCGGCAGCACGCTGCTAGTCAGCATCCCCGCTCAGTTCGCCTATGGGGAAAGCACGGAATCTGCCACCAACCCACTGACCGGACAAGATCTGCTGTTTCTGATAAACGTTCTGGGCGCGACGCAACCCACGCAATAAAAAAGCGGTGACGGCTGAGGCCGCTGAAATAACACGAATATGGGCCGCCCAGAATCTCTTCTGAACGGCCCAACTCGACTAACGTCTAGGCCGGGTCAAGCACGAAGTCGTAGCGCACCTCGGCGTTCGGGCCGGCGCCCACCTTGGTGGGATTGAGCACGAGTTCGGGCTTAACGGCACTCGCTACGTCGTCAGCGATGTGGTCATCACCTTCGAAGTAGAGCTGCGAAGTGATCAGGTGGTAGCCCGGAGCCGAGACCTTGAGGTGCAGGTGGGCGGGGCGCCACGCGTGCCAGCCGGCCGCAGCGATCAGTTGGCCGCACGCACCGTCAGTGGGGATTTGGTAGGGCGCCGGCTGGATCGTGTTGATCTCAAAGTTGCCATCGGCGTCGGCAAAGAACGTGCCACGCAGGTTCCACTCGGGCAATTCCGGGGCGAACTGAGAGTAGAAACCCAGATCGTCGGCGTGCCACAGTTCGATCATTGCGTTCGCCAGCGGGGAGCCACCGACGGCCGTGACCTGTCCGTGGAAGCGCAGCGGCGTTCCCGGCTCATCAGCCCGCATGTCGATGGTGGCTGGGCTCTGCTGTTCGGGGGCGTTCGGAACGTAGTACGGGCCTTCGATGGTGCCCTTGCTGCCCTGACGCTTCGAGTTGTGCACTTCTTCAACGCTGTGCTCAAGCCAGACATCAAGGAACAACGGCCATTCGCCGTCTGATCCCATTTTGATGAGCCAGGCCTTGAAGATGTTGTATTCGTCGTAGGTAACCTCTTCGTCGGCGACCACATCGTTCAGGGCCTTGACGAGTCGGGTGGCAATGCGATTGATGCGCGCCTTATCAACAGTGACGTTCGCCTTGGCGGTTCTTTGCAAGAAACCTTCGGTGGCGGCGGCGCCCGAGTCGGCGGCCTTGGCCTGAGCTTCGGCCGAGTAGCTGTCTTCTGTCATTGTCTTCTCCTTTGTGTGATTCGTTGTGTCATTTGTTGTGTCATTTGTTGTGTGATTCGTTGCGTCTGTGGTTGTGGGGAATCTTGTTGTCTCAGATGCGTGAGGGATGTGTAGCGAGCGCGGTGACGTCGATGGTCATATACGGGAACAGCGGCAAACCCGAGAGGATCTCATGAAGTTCGTCGTTTCCCGCCACATTGAAAATTGAGTAGTTGGCATACTGGCCGACGACACGCCAGAGTTCGGCCCAGCGACCGTCGCGTTGCAGGTCTTGCGACAGCTTCTTCTCGACTTCTTTGAGTGCCGTCGCTTCGCTCGCAGGCATATCGGCGGGCAGATTTACCGTCATGTGAACGAGATAAAGCATCTGAGCTACTTCCTGTCGAGCCGGTATGCGGCAAGTTTGTTGTTATCGAGGGTAACGCCCAGACCGGGGGCCGTGGGAGCCGAAATCTGGCCGTTCTTAATGACGAGCGGCTCGGTGATCAAGAAGTCGGCAAACTCGAGAAAATTCGACAGCTCCGCAGCCCGTCGAGAAGAGTGCTTAAATGCGGCGCCAAAGATGACGGTTGCCACGGAACCCAGCATCGAGTCGATTTGATTTCCCATGATGACATCGACACCCAAGCCCTCGCACAAGCCCAAAATCTTTTGCGATTCGCTGAAGCCCGTGCGAGCGGTCTTGATGCTGATGGCCGAAGCGCCACCGTTGTGCAGTTCCCGCGCCACGTCGCCGAGCGTTGGCACGCTCTCGTCGGCCATGATGGTCAGCGGAGATTCCCGAACGAGACGTTGTCGCCCGATGACCTCGAGGGCGTCGCACGGCTCTTCCAAATACAGCAAGCCGAGTCCGTCGCAGGCCCGGGCCACTGCCAGCGCTTCGTTGGCGCTCCAACCGCGATTGGCATCCAGGTAAAGTTCGGCATCGGCACCGAGTGCCTCCCGCAGGGCGATGCAGGCATCGACGTCGAGGCTGACCGGTCGGCGCCCCACTTTTACCTTAAAAGAGGTGATGCCGTATTGCTCGCGATAGTTCAGTGCTTCGTCGACCATCTCTTGCGCAGGCGCGAAGCCGACCATGTGCGACACCCGAACCGTTGGCGTGAAACCGCCGAGAAGGGCGTGCACCGACGTGCCGAGCGACTTTCCGATGATGTCCCACAGCGCGATGTCGACGGCACCCTTTGCGGCGAAATTACCTACCGTGCGGGCCATGCCCGCGTTAATAGCATTTCGTGCGAATGGGTCGGCGCCGACAAGGAGGGGAGCAAAGAGCGTTTCAATCACGGCGACGACCGACCCCTGGGTCTCGCCGTAGGTGTAGGGCCGCGGCGGAACGTCTGCGATACCCACGTGTCCCTCGTCGGTGGTGATGCGCACCAAGACGTGGTCGGCTGTTGTCATCTGGCCACTGGCAAAAAGCAGGGGCTTGCGCATGCCTATCTCGTAGGGGATGGCTTCAACTGTGTCGATCTTCATTTTTGCCTTTCCGGGGGGTTTCTCATGAGGTCTTCAACGAAGGGCAAAAAAGTGCGAACCGCCGGAGATGACTCTGTTTTGCGCCAGGCAATCGCTATGTCTACTCGGGGTGCGTCGCTCACAGGAATGAAGTGGGTGCCCCCAATCTGTAGCGAGGTCGCCGACTCGGGCACCAGGGCGATACCGATTCCGGCAGCCACAAGAGAAAGCAGTGTGGATGTTTCGGAGGCGGTCTGCACGCAGACGGGTTGAACGTCGCGCGCGTGCCACGCCGCGGCGATCGCCTGTGACACCGTTGAACTTGACGGATACCCGACGAATTCTTCGCCAACGAGCTCGGCCATGAGCAATTCGGGTCGGCGGGTCAACGCGGAACCCAGGGGGATGGCGGCAACGAGCGGCTCTGAAGCAATCACGACGTGATCGATGTCGGGGTGTGAAAACGGTGGTCTCAAGATGGCAAGGTCAATCACGTGGGAATCCAGCTCAGCAACGAGTCGCGGAGTGAGCTTCTCCCCGCTGACCTCGATCGCAAGGTCCGGATAGGTGTGGCTCGCCTGGCGCACGAGACGCGGCATGATGGCGTATGTGGCGCTTCCGGTAAAGCCGACTCTGATGATTCCCTGCAGGCCCTGACCCACGCGTCGAATATCAGCCTCGATGGATTCGAGCTCGTCGATGATCCGTCGCCCACGCGTGAGCAGCAGGTCACCCGCTGGCGTCAGGTCAACGCTTCGGGTGCTGCGAGTGAAGAGCGACGTGTCGAGTGAGACCTCAAGCTGCTTGATCTGCTGAGAGAGGGGCGGCTGAGACATTCGGAGGCGTTCGGCGGCGCGGCCAAAATGAGTTTCTTCGGCGACGGCAATAAAGTAACGCAGCTGGCGCGTATCGATGGTCATCGCCAGCTCCTTTGCGATCGCCCGGGCACGTGCTCGTCACACACGCTAACAACTCGGCATTCATATGCGCAAATACGAAAATAGAACTTATTCATAGGCTCAGCATATATATACAGCGAGTGCGGAAGTCCGGATTTTTGCGTGGGGTAGGCTGAACCTTGGAATGTAGCGCGCTATTAACCCCGGAGAATTCAATAAAAATGACCGATTCCACCATCGTCTACACGCACACCGATGAAGCGCCCGCGCTGGCCACCGCCTCGTTCCTCCCGATTGTTCAGGCTTTTGCCTCGGCAGCCCAGGTGTCTATCGAGACGCGCGACATCTCGCTTGCGGGCCGAATTCTTTCGGCTTTTCCGGAACGTCTGACCGCGCAACAGCGCGTTTCCGATGCGCTCAAGGAACTGGGCGATCTCGCCAAGACTCCTCAGGCGAACATCATCAAACTTCCCAATATTTCGGCGTCTATTCCTCAGCTCAAGGGGGCCATCGTCGAACTGCAGTCGCAGGGCTTCGACGTGCCCGACTTTCCTGACGAGCCCGTCACCGCCGAAGAGCGTGAGGCCCGGGCGCGTTACGACCGCATCAAGGGAAGCGCCGTCAACCCCGTTTTGCGCGAAGGAAACAGCGACCGCCGTGCGCCACTGTCGGTCAAGGCTTATGCGCGTAAGCACCCACACGTGAATAAACCCTTCGCTGCCGGTTCGAAGACGCGCGTAGCAACGATGAGTCACGACGACTTCTTCTCAAACGAAAAGTCGGTCGTCATGCCGACGGCCGATACGCTGACCATTCGCCACGTATCGACCGATGGCGCCGAGACCATCCTCACACCCGGACTCGCCGTGCTCGCCGGTGAGATTGTGGATGCGACGTTTATGTCGGTAGCGGCCCTGGACGCCTTTTTGCGCGAGACCTTGAAGCAAGCAAAAGCTGACAACGTGCTCTATTCGGTGCACCTCAAGGCGACCATGATGAAGGTCAGCGACCCCATTATCTTTGGTCACGTCGTCACGGCATTCTTTGCCAGCGTGTTTGAAACGCACGGCGCTGCCCTTGCCGCGGCTGGCCTCACTCCGAATGACGGCCTGGGCTCAATTCTGGCGGGACTCGGTAACATTGCCGATGGCGACCAGATTGCCGCCGAATTCAGCGCTGCCATTGCGCAGGGCCCGCGCCTGAGTTACACCAACAGCGACAAGGGCATCACCAACCTGCACGTTCCGTCTGACGTCATTGTCGACGCATCGATGCCCGCCCTCGTGCGCAACGGCGGAAAGCTGTGGGGCGTTGATGGCGCCGAAGACGACACCATCGCCGTCATTCCCGACTCTTCCTATGCAGGCATCTATCAGGCCACGATCGATGACGTCATTGCGAACGGCCCGCTCGATCCGGCCACCATCGGAACCGTGCCCAACGTCGGTCTCATGGCGCAGGCCGCCGAGGAGTATGGCAGTCACGACAAAACGTTTGAGATGGCTTCGGCCGGTCGGGTAGACGTGCTCAACGCCGCAGGCGAGGTGCTTATCACCCACGAGGTGGGCAAGGGCGACATCTGGCGGGGCACGCAAACGAAAGACATTCCGATTCGTGACTGGGTCAAACTGGCGGTTTCTCGTGCTCGCGCCACAGGATCACCCGCGGTGTTTTGGCTTGACGAGCGTCGCGCCCACGATGCCCAGATCATCGCAAAGGTCAGGGCCTACCTCCCTGAGCACGATACGTCTGGCCTGACCATTGAAATCATGGAGCCCGCTGCCGCGACACTCTATTCGTTGGAACGCATTCGTCGCGGTGAAGACACCATCTCGGTGACCGGAAACGTACTTCGCGATTATCTGACCGATCTCTTTCCCATTCTCGAGGTGGGCACCAGCGCCAAGATGCTCTCGATTGTTCCGCTGCTCGCGGGCGGTGGCCTGTTCGAAACAGGCGCGGGCGGCTCGGCGCCGAAGCACGTGCAACAACTCGTCGAAGAAAACTTTCTACGCTGGGACTCGCTGGGCGAGTTCTTTGCGCTCGCCGCCTCGCTCGAGCATCTCGCGCAGACCACCGCAAATAAGCAGGCTCAGGTGCTTGCCGACACGCTCGATCGCGCGACGGGCACATTCCTCGAAGAGGATCGCTCCCCCGGCCGCAAGGTGGGCACGCTCGACAACCGGGGCAGCCACTTCTACCTCGCGCTCTACTGGGCACAAGAACTGGCACGCCAGAGCGAAGACGCGGGTCTCGCGGCAAAGTTCGCTGCGGTGGCTCAGGCGCTGAGCTCGGGCGAAGAGCAGATCGTCGCTGAACTTCTTGCCGTTCAGGGCAAGCCCGCCGACATCGGTGGCTACTACCGTCCGAATGCTGAGCTCGTAAACGAGATCATGCGTCCGTCGGCGTCACTCAACAACATCGTCGACTCGTTCGCCTCATAAATTGCAGCCACCTTCGTGTCGGTGAGCATCACATCTTGGCTACAGTGAGTACCGCAAGCACAGCGCAACGATGGATGCAGCCTCGGCTGCCGATGACAGGGACGACGGTGCCATGAACAAGCCAAACGAGCGCCACGCAGTGGCGTATGACCACAATGTCGTTACTCAGAAAGCATGGGTAATGTGATGCAAGACCTCACCGGAAAAGTCGCAGTCGTCACCGGAGGTTCTTCGGGAATTGGCAAAGGAATTGCGCAGCGCCTGAAAGAAGCCGGCGCCACCGTCGTCATCGCCAGCATGAACGAAGCGAGAATCGCCGCTACCGCCGCCGAACTTGGCGTGACGGGCATTCAGGTAGACGTGACCAGCGCCGCATCCGTTCAGGCGCTCGCAGACAGCGTTATTGAGCGATTCGGCAAGGTCGACGTCATTGTCAATAACGCCGGTGTCGGATCGATGGGTCGCGTGGCTGACCTCTCTCTTGATGACTGGAAGTGGATGCTCGACATCAACCTGTGGGGCGTCATCTACGGCATCCACAGTTTCCTGCCGCTGCTCACTGCGAACCCCGACGGCGGTCACGTCATCAACGTGGGATCCATCG